>DATGFI010000061.1:0-4252 GCA_035309205.1 Planctomycetota bacterium
GCCCCGGCTGGGAATTCAACGGCGGCTGGTACACCTGGCACGCGAAAGGAAAGACGAAGGCCTTCGCGGAGTACTGGCGGCAGATCGTGAAAACAATGCGCGCCGTCACCGGAGCGCAAGACCTAAAGTTCTGCTGGAACCCGACCCTGGGCGATCAGGACTTTCCGGCGGAGGAGGCTTGGCCGGGCGATGACGTCGTGGACTATGTCGGGGTCGACGTCTACGACGAGACCTGGGCGCCGGACACCTATCCGTGGCCGAAGGGCGCGAGTGCCGAAGTCATTCTCTCGCGTCAGAAGAAAGTCTGGAAGGAGTGGATCGTCGAGAGTCCGCGCGGCCTGGCCTACTGGACCCGGTTCGCGAAGGAACATCGAAAGCCGCTCGCGATTCCCGAGTGGGGCCTCAACCATCGCGACGACGGGCACGCGGGCATGGACAATCCCTATTTCATCGAGCAGATGCACGCCTTCGTGATGGATCCGGCCAACCAGGTCGCCTTCCACTGCTATTTTGACATCAACGAAACGGACCACGGGCACCAGCTATCGCCGGGAGTGCCGGGCACCGGCAAGAAGGAAGGAACGGAATTCCCAGTCGCCGCGGCGCGATTCCGGGAGCTGTTCAGCGCCCGCAAGTGAGGGAGGAGGAGATTCCCACTTTGCCTACGCCGCGTCGCCGCCCCATTGACGGTCGCGTTCTTCGCGCCGCCCTACCGGCCTCGCCGCTTCCGAAAGCGGGGATCCGAAATCACTCCCGCTGGACCGATACCGAAGGGAATCTGATCCCGGCAATCTTCCAGAAACGTCCCCGCTAGATCGGGGCATTCAGTCGGCTACGAGGTATTCGGGGGAGGCCGCTGAACGAGTAAAGCGATACGTCCAGTGCTTCAGGGCTGTTGTGGACTCGCAACACTCGATCATGCATCATGCCCTAAGGTCGTCGAGAGCCCTCGGTAGTCTCCGACCTGTGCCTGAAGTTCGGCGACCTTCTGCTCGATGGCACCGACGGCGTCGGCGCCCGCGGCGGACGACAACCGCGAAGGGGGCGAGGTGACGAGGATTCAAGGGCGGGCCCGCTTAGACGCTAACGGTCAACGCTGAGAGTTCGAGAGGGAAGCGGCAAAGCCGGAATCGACCTAGTTCTCCAAGAAATACTATTGACATAGTTCACTAGTACACTATACACTGCAGTCGAATGAGCTTATCGATCGACCTGCAGAGGGACAGCGGCATCCCGATCTACATCCAGGTCCGCGAACAATTCCGCCTCCTCATCCACAAGGGTATCCTCCGGCCGGGGGATCCCGTTCCCACGGTTCGGGCACTGGCCGTCTCGCTGGGGATCAACTCCAACACCGTCGCGCGCATCTATCGGGACCTGGAGCAGGAACGGCTCCTGGATCTTAAACGCGGCCTGGGCACGTTCGTTGCCCAGGGAGCCGCCACCCGGCCCACCCAGGTCAAAGACTTCCGAAGGATCGAAAGCGCGGTACGTGGATTGATCGCCCTGGCTCAGGAGTGCAGCATCGGAGCCGTCGAGCTCTACCAGTTCATCGAATCGCAATGGAAAGACGTCGAAGCCCGGTCAAAAGCGAAATGATTCTATGTCTAGACATCTACCTCAGCTAAGGAGTCAGACCATGGTCACCGGTTTTCCAAACTTCCTCACCTGGGTAATCGCGCTTCTTGATGTGGGCGCCACCGTCGCCTGCTGGCGCTTGACTCGAAACGAATATGCCACTGTCGCGGTCTTCGTCATCGGCCTCTACGTCGTCGCTGCCCCCCGGATCGTGAACGAGTGGGACCGAGGGATCCTCCTTCGTCTGGGCCGCTTCCAGCGCATCCTAACCCCGGGAATCGTCTGGCTCATCCCGGGGATCGATCGCCTGGTCTCGAACGTCGACACCCGGATCCGCTCGACCACCTTCTCCGCGGAAAGGACGCTCACCCGGGACACCGTACCGGTGAACGTGGATGCGGTGCTGTTCTGGGTGGTCACGGACGCCCAGAAGGCGATCCTCGAGGTAAAGGACTATGTCACCACGATCTCCTGGTCGGCCCAAACGGCCCTCCGGGACGTCATTGGAAAGAGCGAACTTGCCCGCATGATCTCGGACCGCGCCGCACTTGACAAGGAGCTCGAGGCCATCATCGACGCTAAGACTTCCGAATGGGGCATTACCGTGCAGTCGGTTGAGATCCGCGACGTCTCCATTCCCAAGGCGATCGAGGACGCGATGAGCCGGAAAGCGCAGGCGGACCGGGAGAAAGATGCCCGAATCATCTTGGCGGATTCCGAACTCCAGGTCGCCGAGAAGATGGCGCAGGCCTCCGATGTGTATGAGAGGAACAGCCATGCGATGCAGTTGCGCGCCATGAATATGACCTACGAGGCCATCAAGGAAAAGGGCGCCCTCATCATCGTCCCGTCGGGCATGGTGGATTCGATGAATCCCGCCGTCCTGGGACTGGCGGCGTCAAGAATGCGGTCGGGATCGGACGAGGAGGAGGATCGAACCCCGCCCCGCGAGCGGCAGACCTAGCAGTCCTTCCGACTGGTCCTGACCGTCATTGAGCGGACATCTGAGGCGTGCGGCCGCCGAAACGGCCGCGCGGATCGTCTTCACTGTTGCCCAGCAATCTCTTGCACGGGAACTCGATTAAGTCAAACTGGGCGGATGAAGACCTACCGAATCGCCCTCATTCCGGGCGACGGCATCGGCCAGGAGGTCGCCCCCCAGGGCGTCCGGGTTCTCGATACGGTCGCCAAGGCGGCGGGATCGTTCCGGCTGGACTACGAATCCTTCCCCTGGGGATGTGCCTATTACCTCCAGCACGGCAGGATGATCGCCGAAGATGCGCTCCAAATCCTCAAAGGCTTCGATGCGATCTATTTCGGCGCCGTCGGCTTCCCGAGCGTCCCCGACCACATCTCCCTGCGAGGTCTGCGACTGCCGATTTGCCAGGGCTTCGACCAATACGTCTGCCTCCGGCCCGCCCTTCTTCTCCCAGGCGTGAAGAGTCCCCTTTCCGGCAGGAAGGCCGGCGACATCGATTTCGTCGTCGTCCGCGAAAACACCGAGGGCGAGTACGCCGGGGCGGGAGGCAGGTCCCACCGAGGGCTCCCCGAGGACGTGGCCATCGAGACATCCGTCTTCACCCGAAAGGGAATCGAACGCGTCGTCCGCTACGCCTTCCGCCTTGCCCAGTCCCGGCGGAAACGGCTCGTCAGCGCCACCAAATCCAACGCCCAGCTGTATTCGATGACCTTCTGGGACGAGGTCGTCGACGCCGTCGCGCCCGAATTCCCCGATGTGTCGATCGAGCGCGTCCTGATCGACGCTCTTGCCGCTCGCTTCGTCATGCGTCCGGAATCGCTCGACGTGGTCGTTGCCTCCAATCTCTTCGGCGATATCCTGACGGACTTGGGCGCAGCGGTCGTCGGCGGCTTGGGAATCGCGCCGAGCGGAAACATCGATCCCGAGCATCGGCGGCCCTCCATGTTCGAGCCCGTGCACGGTTCGGCGCCGGATATCGCGGGCAAAGGTGTAGCCAACCCGATCGCCATGATCTGGTGCGGCGCGATGATGCTCGACTTCCTGGGGGAGCGGGAGGCAGCCTCCCGGGTCCTCGATGCGATCAAGCGGGTGACGGCTGACGGCCGGATCCTGACGCCCGATCTGGGAGGCCACGCTTCCACCCTCGAGGTCGCCGACGCGATCATCGGCCACCTGCGGGGGTAGGGAAGGAGACCGGGGGTTGTAGTGGGCGCCAAAATCGACTCCTTGCCGGCCCCCGCCCGGAGCGGCCAGGAATTCCAGCCCAGCTGAGCGGAGACGTCCGCCGCTCAATTCTCAGTCGCCGAAGAACTTATGCTTGGGATTTCCTTGCGCGGCGACGAACGCCACCAAATCCAGGATTTCGTCCTTGGTCAGGGTCACCAGCAGGCCCGTCGGCATCGGCGAAACATCCGACGGCACCACGCGGCTGATGTCCGCTTTCTTGATCGTCACCGTCTTATCCGGCTCCGCCAGGTTCTCGACCAGCTGGATCGCGTCTCCGTCCTTCCTCACGATCATCCCGCGGAACTTGTCGTCGTTCTTCAGGAATACCGCCATCACGCGATATTCCTCCTTGATCTTCGCCGACGGATCGATGATCTGCCGCAACAGCTCGATGCCCGGATACTCCTCGCCGACCTTGGTCAGGTCCGCCCCGATCCGGCCGCCCTGGCCCTGCACGTTGTGGCAGGC
>DATGFI010000062.1:0-3186 GCA_035309205.1 Planctomycetota bacterium
TCGCGGTCCTCCAGGATCGCCTTGGTGAAGGCGTGGATGGCCATGTCGGGCCGCTGCCGCGGGCCATAGGCGGTGAAGAACCGCAGGCACGTGGCATGGATCCCATGGAGGCGGGAGTAGACGCGGACATAGTGCTCGCCCATCAGCTTGGTCACGCCATAGAACGAGATCGGCTGCAGGTTCGCATCCTCCTCGCGAAAAGGGACCGGGGCGTTCCCGTAGACGGACGAACTGGATGCAAAGACGAAGCGCCCGACACCGGCCGCGCGGCAGGCTTCGAGGAGCCCGAGCGTTCCGGCCACGTTGACGGACTCGTAAAGCGCGGGATCCCTCTGCGAGGGACGGACCCCCGCGCGCGCGGCCAGGTGAATGACCAGATCGGGCTTCTCCTGCGCGACCAGGGGGGTCGCCTCCCGGATGTCGCGCTCGTGGAGCCGGAATCCTCCTTTCGGAAGATTGGATCGCTTGAGGCGCGGATCGTAGTAGTCGTTGAAATCGTCAATCACGGCAACATCGTCGCCGCGGGCGATCAGGCGCTCGAGGAGATGCGAGCCGATGAACCCCGCGCCTCCCGTGAGGAGGATCTTCATCTAGCGAGAGGTGAGCTTGCCCTGGAAGAGAGAGAGGAAGGCCACGTAGGTGAAGCCGGTGAAGAAGAGCAGCTGGAAGGGGATCGCCCCGTACATGCCGTTCAGGAAGGAGTAGTAGATAACCCAGCCGAAGCCCAGGCCGATCACCAACTCGACGAAGGGCAGGAACTTCTTCAGCGTCACCTTGTATTTCTTGGTCACGAAGCTGTCGCGGCTGGCCTGCAGCGCGTACTTCGGCGTCCGGACGAACTCGCCGCCCCGGGTGAAGAAGCCCTCGATGACGGCGCGGGCATTGGACACGCACATGCCGATGCCCATGGCCAGCAGGAAGGGGGTATAGAAGATCGTCCGCACGACCCCCCGCCAGCCGTACAGCTCGCGCTGCGAGGCCAGGTAGAAGACGCAGACGGACAGCGTGGCCAGAGCGAAGACCATCAGGTCGAGCAGCACGCTGGTCTTCATGTCGAGCTTCGGCCGGAAGTACGTGACGGGGAAGAGCATCAGCGCCAGCAGCATCGTCAGAATATAGGCGGTATTGCCCGTCAGGTGCAGGGCTCCTTCCAGCTTCACGTGGAACGGAATCCGGGCCTGCAGGACGTCGCCCAGCAGCTTCTTCGACGTCTGCATGGAGCCTTTGACCCAGCGGTGCTGCTGGCTCTTGAAGCCGTTCATGTCGACCGGAAGTTCCGCGGGCGTTACCACCCAGGGGAGGAAAACGAAGCGCCAGCCCCTGAGCTGCGCCCGGAAGGACAGATCGAGGTCTTCGGTGAGCGTATCGTGCTGCCAGCTTCCGGCGTCTGCGATCGTGCTCTTGCGCCACATTCCGGCCGTACCGGAAAAGTTGAAGAAGCGACCGCCGCGGTTGCGGGCGGCGTGCTCCATCATGAAATGGCCATCGAGAAACATCGACTGCAGCCGAGTCAGGAAGGAATACTCCTTGTTGAGATGGCCCCAGCGCGCCTGCACGCAGCCCACCCTCTCCTCCGTGAAGTAATGGATGGTCTTCTGGAGAAAATCGGGCTGGGGGACGAAATCCGCGTCGAAGAGAGCGACGAACTCCCCCTTGGCGGTCTTCAGTCCGTTGTCCAGGGCACCCGCCTTGTAGCCTGTCCGGTCTTGGCGGTGGATGTGCTGAATGTCGACGCCCTTGGCCCGCCACTCCTCGACCTTCTTCCGGGCCACTTCGACGGTCTCGTCGGTCGAGTCGTCTAGCACCTGGATCTGGAGTCTGTCCATCGGGTAGTCGATCTGGCAGGATGCATCGATCAGCCGCTCGGCGACGTACATCTCGTTGAAGATCGGCAGCTGCACCGTGACCGGAGGAAGCACTGCGAAAGCCTTGTCCACCTTGGGGTCCTGCTTGGCGTGGCGATAGTACAGGTACACCATCAGGTAGCGGTGGAAGCCGTAGAGGCACAGGACGCCAAGCACCACAAAATAGGCGTACATGACGACCAGCCCGATCGTCTGGCCGGAAGCCAGAACAGGGAGTGCCAGGAGCGACTTCACCTAATTCCCTCGCCTATCTCGCAGGAATGAAGGCGCTATTATATTCGCCCATAATGGGGGGTCAAGGGTAAAATCCTCGCCATGAGATGTTTACGACTGGCCCACGTCAACCTCAGGGTCCAGAATCTACCGGACGCCATCCGTTTCTATGCCGAGGTCCTGGGACTCGAGCCCATTGCCCGAAACGACCGCGGCGGCAAGGGCGCCTGGTTCCGCCTGGGCAGCACCGAAGTCCACCTGGCGGAGGACCCGATTCCCCAACCCCGATCCAGACGGCATTTTGCGGTCGAGGTTTCCGATGTTGCCGCGGCCCGCCGTGAGGCGAAAGAGAAGGGCGTCGAGATCGACCAGGAGGATGCCGGCCGCTTTTGGATGCGGGATCCTTCGGGCAATCGCATTGAAATCGTGGAAGCCCCATGATCATTGCCGTTCAGCTCTTCGGGCCCCTTGCCGAGCAGGCCGGCCGCTCTCGATTCGAGCTCACGCTTTCGGGCAGCACCGTCGGAGACGTGGTTGCGGCCCTTTCGGTGGCCTCCCCCTCGCTGCGAATCGACCGCGCCGTGCGATTTGCCGTCAACACCGACTATGCGGAGACCACAGCGCCGGTTCGGGAGGGCGACGTCGTCTCCCTGATCCCTCCGGTCGGAGGGGGCTGATGTTCAAGATCACGGCCGACCCTCTCTCGATCGACGAGGCTTATGCCGCGGTTCGGGCCCCGGACTGCGGCGCGGTCGCGATCTTCGTGGGCACGGTTCGCAACCACCATGACGGCAAAAACGTGACGAGGATCTCCTACAGCGCCTTCAAGGAGATGGCGGAGAAAGAGTTCGCGAGGATCGCCGATGAGGCACGGGCGCGCTGGAAGATCGGGGCCGTCTACATCGCGCATCGCACGGGAGTGCTGGAGATTGGCGATGCGAGCGTCGTGATCGCCGTCTCTTCCGCGCATCGAGCGGAGGCTTTTGAAGCCTGCCGGCACGCCATCGAGGTGCTCAAGAAGATGGCGCCGATCTGGAAGGAAGAGTTCACCGAGTCGGGAAAGGCCTGGATCAGTGGATGAAGGCGCTCACGGAACATCTTTGGTTTG
>DATGFI010000063.1:0-4166 GCA_035309205.1 Planctomycetota bacterium
AGGGTTCCGCGAAAACCATGACACAGGCGACGGCCATCCAGAGATAGGCCGCACGAATGAACTTGCTCGACCGTTCGCGGTCCCCCCGGGTGAAGGCTCGAAGGCTCCAGGCCACTAGGAGCGCTCCTGCGGCGTAAGCCGAAGTCCCCAGCCAGGAAACCACCGCCCAAGCCGGAGAGCGGGTCACCCGGAAGACGCTCCATCCCGCGAGATCCACGGCAAGGCCGGCCGTGAGCAGCAGGAAGGCGACGTTTGCGGATCCTTTTCCCGGCTGGCGGAAGCCGAAGGCCGTCGGGAGTATCCGCTGACTCACCCCCAGAATCATCAGCCCGGCAAACCCCAGCAGCTGAAGGTTCCGGTAAGGCCCCATGAGGGCGGCGACGCGACCGATCAGTCGTTCGGCGTCCAGACCCGGCCGGGTCAGCCAGAAGACCACGGGCTCCAGAACAGAAATGACCGCGAAGCAGGCCAGCGAACCGACGACGTACTTGTCCCAGTTCTCGCGCGTGCGGGATTCCCAGAGCGTGCGGCCCATGACCGCGACGAATAGGGCCGCCGCGGCTGCTTCCAGGCAGCCGCCGGCCAGACCGAGCGCCGTCTGCCCCACCCATGGCCACGCCGCGCCCATCCGCAGTCCCAAGCCCCCGAGCATCACCACGAACGACAGGTTGGCCAGATCGGGTCGCCACAGATGCACGAACTTGAACCTGGGGAGACCCTGGCAGGCGAACCCCATGACAAAGAGTCCGACCCAGCCGAATACCTGGGCGTTGGCATGGGCCTGGATCGGCGCAAACAGATCCAGGGAAGTGAACGAATGACGGAGGCCGTAAAGGAGCAGCATCGACGCCCCGAGCGTCGCGCCGGCCGTGAGGATGACGACGATCGCCGCCCTGAAGTAGCGGCGGTAAAGGACGTCCCCCAGCTCTTCCCGATAGGCGGCGGCCGGAGCGTCCTTCGCAGCTTCGAGATCCGCCAGAAGCTTCTCAAGCGGAACCCCGTGGACCTTGGAGAAGAACTCGACAGTCTCATGAGGGCCCGCGGCGCCCCCGCACCCGTGAAGGCCCGCCTCGTCGAAGATTCGGCGGGTCCCCGGGTACTTTTCGATTACTTCCGGCAGCGTCCAGTCCTTGGTAATCACGACCGGACCTTGAGCGCTTCATGGAGCTGGCGGAGGAGCTCCGCCAAGTCAACCCCGTGCTTCTGGGCCGTCTCTTCGAGAGAATGCCTCCCCCCGCAGCAAAGGTCGATCTTGTACTTGGCCAGCACCGGAAGCACCTCGGGATACAGCCGGTAGATATCGGCCACTTTCAGCTGAGGGTCAATCATGTTCTTCGCTTTCCCAAACAGGGGCCTCCGTCGGACTGGGCAAACAGCGCAATTCCCGGGCCATCCGCGGCCCCCGCTGAAAACTCCCGACGCTGCGGAATTCTCCGCGGTCTACGTGGAGGCTTCCGCGGGGGGAGACCGGCTCCGTCCGGGATGTGAGGCTGGCCCGTGGATTGCGCACCCAATCCCATGAGCTTCCGATGAACAACTCCGGACACCGCAGCGCCGACTCCGTGGATGACGCCCTGAGGGCGGACCATGAATGCCTAGATGCGCTCCTGCTCAAGCTGGAAGCGGCGGTTTCGGCGGAGTCCGCGGGAGCGGCGGAGGATCTGAACCGGTTCTCGCGGGTTCTCTCCCACCACATGGCTTGGGAGGACGACCGCCTTTTCCCCGCGGTCATGGGCGTCGTCGGCGCCAAGGAGCGCAGGAGCATCGAATCGCTTGAGATCGACCATGAGCGACTTCGGGACACGATTCAAAGCCTGGAATCGACGCTCGCCGCCACCGACTACGGGACCGCCCGCACCCTCGTGCGTTGGCTGGGAACCCTGCTCAAGGGTCACAACTACGATGAGGAGCACGGAGTCTATGTGGAGGCGGACCGCTTGCTCGGGGCTGCGGATCGCCGGCGACTGATCGAACAGTTCGTGGCTGGCCGCCCGAAGGAGCCTCCTTGAGATCCTTGCTTGAACTCTTGCAGGTCCACACCGGGCTTCATGAGCGTTTCGCCGTTCATCGGGACTTCGTCGTGAGCCTCGAGTTCGGGCGCGCCCTCGTCGAGCTGGATGCGTTTGAGCGGGATCTCCGCGTCCACATGGACGCGGAGGAAGCCCACCTGCTTCCCGTTTATAGAAGTCGAGTCGGACGAGTCCTGGGCGGAGATCCGGACTTCTTCATTTTGGAGCACCGGAACATCCTCCGGAACCTGGAGACCGTCAAGCAGGCACTCCGGAGCCTCGCTGAAAGTCCCCAGGCCGGGCGGCGCCAGGCTCACGAGTTCCTCGACCAGGAATGGATGCTCCAGAACCTGATGAAGCATCACGATCTGCGAGAGAAGAATATTCTCTACCCCAAGCTCGACGAGGTGCTGTCGGACGACGAGCGGGAATGCCTGCTTTCGCGGTGCGGCCTGCTTCGAGGTTGACGAGGTCGATCCACCCCCGATACCCTTGGAGCCGGAGGGAGTCTACCGGGGGGGGAAAGGATCTCACCCGCGGGAAGATGCCGATGGGAGAGCATTCCATCCCGGGAAGTTCCGCACGCGACGTCCCAAAAGCCCTTTTTTGGGGACTCTTCTGGGCAGGCCTCGTCGCGCTCGGCATCTACGCCGGAAGCCGCGGACTCAAGGACTTCGAGGTCGCGCTCGTCTCTTACGCGGGAGCGTCGGTTTTCTCCGCATTCGGTCTGGGTTACCGCTACTCGATGTGGCTCAAGCGCGCTCCCACCCGGCTGTACTGACAGCGGACCTGGCTCCTCTTCCTGAGGCCCCGTCGGCTCGCAGCGAACGCGGCCCATCTGGGGTCCTTTTCTGGGAGAACTTCGTCGTCCAGCGCTTCATCCTGCGCCGCTCGAAAACTCGGTGGGTCGCCCATTGGTTCATGGCCTGGGGGTGCATTCTCGCGGCCTCGATCATTTTTCCACTCTCGTTCGGCTGGGTCCGATTCGAGACGCCCCGCGACTCCCAGGAGTTCTACAACGCCTACGTCTTCGGAGTACACCTCCTCACCTTCCGCCTGGGAACGCTGAAGGCGTACACGATCTTCTACGTGCTCGACATTGCTGCCGTCATGGTGCTCCTAAGCATCTTCTTCTCCCTTCTGCGCCGGACTCGGTCCCGGGACGCGCTCTAGGACGTCAAGGGCGCTCTTGGACTTCATAACTTCCTGATCCTACCAAGTCCTCAATCGAGCGGGATGCTTCCTGCTCCGCCGGCGATGACGACTGGGCTGGAAACTGAGCCTTGCCGGAAGTATCTTTTTCATCATGGAAGGACCGAAGAGGTCAGAGGTCCAAGCCCCGACGCGCCCGATAGTTTGGATCAGCCATAAAGACGGGGAACGTTGCACCCTCTGCGGCATGGAACTCCGATCCGGCAATTTCATTCAGATCGCGCGCGATACCGGCATCCGCTGCCTGACCTGCGCCGGATTTTCGGATCTGGTCTTCCTGGGAAGCGGAGACGCCGCACTGACGAGGCGCGCCGTCGCCCTCTCTTCCAAGCATGCCGTCGTGGTGAAGTTCTCCCGGGCCCGAAAGCGGCATGAGCGTCAGGGCGTCCTAGTCGAGACGTCGGCCATCGAGCGTGCAGAGCAGGCCTGCGCCCAGGATGCGGAAGCCCGGGAAGCCAAACGGATCAAGCGGCAGGCGCGTGACGAGGTCGCGGACCGGGAGTATGTGGCCGAGTTTACCGAAGGGATTCTCAAGCTATTCCCCTCCTGCCCCCCCGCCGAGGCCAAGTCGATCGCCGACCACGCCTGTCGAAAGTACAGCGGACGCGTCGGGCGCTCCCAGGCGGCGAAAGACCTCGAGCCCAAGGCCATAGAATTGGCCGTTCAAGCGCACGTGCGACACGTTCACACCCGATACGATGCGCTCCTGGCGGAGGGGCTGGAGCCGCGCGAGGCGCGACCGTTGATTCGTGGGAAGATCGAGGATGTCCTGGAGCACTGGCGAAGCCGCTGACAACTTGGCCTCGCCGTGATGGCACCACCCGCCGACAGCCCCTTCAGCCCCTCGGAGCAGTATCATAGACTTTGGCTATACGATGCCGTATGCTTTCTTGTCCGTGGTGAATCGGATGATCAGGGGAGCCGGAGCGATCATCACGAACACGG
>DATGFI010000064.1:0-7704 GCA_035309205.1 Planctomycetota bacterium
AGGGCCGGGTGGATGTTCAGGACGCGGCCTTCGAACTTGCTCGGGTAAACGTAGCGGCGGATGAAGCCCGCCATCACGACCAGATCGACGGGATGCCGGTCGAGTTCCTGGGTCACCGCGGCGCTGAACGTCTTGTCGTCGGAGAACTTCCGGTAGTCGACGGCGACGGCGGGAATCTTCTTGGCCCGGGCACGGTCGAGCCCCTTCACTTCCGGATGGCTCGAAACGACGACGGAGATCTTGGCGTGGAGCGAGCCGTCTTCGATGCGGTCGATCAGGTTCTGCAGCGTCCTGCCGCTGCCGGAGAGGAGGACGCCCAGACGGACAGGGTTTTTCATGCCTTCAAGTAGGGGAACCCCTAGACGCGACGTTCCGCTTACCTATGACTAGATATATCATACCGCCCGCCGCCCGGGCCCGGAAAGCGCAGGCCCTCAGCGGAGGGCGGCGACGCAGCGGCCGCACAGGCCGGGGTGCGCGGGATGGGCGCCCACGTCCTTCCGCAGGTTCCAGCAGCGCTCGCACTTGGGACTTGTGGCTTTCTCGGCCTTGAGGGAGAGCCCCTGGACCTCGGGGGATGCGGGCCCGACCGGCGATCCCGCCAACTCGACTTCCGAGACGATCAGGATCGCCGCCAAGTCCGTCGACCGGAGAGCCCGGTCGAGCTCCGGATCGGCGGCATGCAGGAGGACCTTCGCCTCCAGCGACTTGCCGATCGTCCCGGCGGCGCGCAGCTTCTCCAGCTCTCGCTGCACCTCGGTGCGGACCCGCAGGATCCTGTCCCACTTGGGGTCCTTCTGGGCCGTCCCCGCCTGGGGCCAGCGGGCGAGGTGGACGCTGTCGGCTTCCCGGCCCGGCAGGTAGCCCCAGACCTCCTCGGCCGTGTGGCAGAGCATCGGCGCGAGCATCTTCACCAGGGCGACCAGGATCTCATGCATCGCCGTCTGTCCCGAGCGCCGCTCCGGCGACGCCTTCCCCGAGGTGTAGAGCCGGTCCTTCGTCACGTCGAAGTAGATCGAGCTCATCTCCACGACGCAGAATTGGTAGAGCTCCTGGTAGGCGCGGAAGAACTGGTAGTTCTCGTAGTGCTGGGTCACCCGCTTCACCAGCCCCGACAGCTCGGCCAGGGCCCAGCGGTCCACGTCGACCAGTTCGCCCACTCGGTCCTTGGCGGGATCGAAATCCCACGTCATCCCCAGGAGGTACCGGATCGAGTTGCGGATCTTCTTGTAGGGCTCGGCGCGCTCCTTCAGGATCTCCCACGACATCGGAAGGTCGTCCGTGAAGTCGATTCCGGCGATCCACAGCCGCAGGAGTTCCGCTCCGATCTTCGCGACGACCTCGTCCACGGCGATCAGGAATCCAGATTTCGAGAGCTTGTCGCCGGTCCGAGCGTCGACCAGGAATCCGTGGGTCACGACCTCCTTGAACGGCGCCTGGCCGTTGGACAGGAGGCTCGCCAGGAGCGACACCTGGAACCATCCGCGATGCTGGTCGGTCCCCTCGAGATAGAGCTCGGCGGGGAAGTGCAACTCGGAGCGCTTCATGAGCACCGAGCGGTGGCTCGCCCCCGACTCGAACCAGACGTCGAAGATGTCGGACTCCTTCGTGAACTCCGTCGAGCCGCACTCGCACCGGGTCCCCGCCGGAAGGATGTCCTTGGCCTCGGTCGTGAACCACAGGTCGGCGCCTCCCCTGGAGAAGAGGGCCTTCACCGCGTCGAACGAGGCCTGATTGAAATAGAGTTTCCTGCACCGGGCGCAATAGAACGCCGGGATTGGAACGCCCCAGGAGCGCTGGCGCGAGACGCACCAGTCCGGCCGGCCCTCGACCATGCTCCGAATGCGGGTTTCGCCCCACGCGGGCACCCATCGCGTCTTCTGGATCGCCTCGAGCGCCTTCTGCCGCGCGCGGTCATGGTCGATCAGGATGAACCACTGCTCGGTGGCGCGGAAGATGACCGGTTTCTTGCAGCGCCAGCAGCAGGGATAGTCATGGGCAAACTCCTCGGAGCTGCAGAGCCGGCCCAGCTTCTGGAGCGCCTCGATGACGTCGGGATTGGCGGCGAAGACCTGCTTTCCCGTGAAGCCCGGGGCTTCCGCGGTGAAGAGACCCCCTTCGTCCACCGGCGACAGCACCGGAAGCTTGTACTTGAGGCCCGTCTCGTAGTCCTCCGCGCCGTGGCCGGGCGCGGTGTGGACGAGTCCGGTCCCATCGGTGGTCGTGACGTAGTCCGCGAGCACGACGGGGCACTCATGTCCGTAGAGGGGGTGCTTGTACTTCTGGCCTTCCAGGTCGCGACCCTTGATCGTGCCCACCTGCTCGCCGATCGGGAAACGCTTCCGGGCCTCCTCGAGCCGCTGCGGGGCGATGATCGCCTCGCCCTCGCGGAACTTGCAGATGGCATAGTCCAGGCCGGGATGGACGGCGACGGCGACGTCGGCGGGGATCGTCCAGGGGGTCGTCGTCCAGACCAGGAGCTCCGTCCGGGGTCGCGTCGTCATTTCGAACGCGAGGTAGATCGAGGGCGACTTCTCGCTCCGGTATTCGAGCTCGGCCTCGGCGAGGGCGGTCCGGTCGTGGATGCACCAGTGGATGGGGCGGCTTCGCTTGGCGATGTGCCCCTTCTGCCAGAGCAGCTCGAAGACCTCGATGATTCCGAGCTCGTACTGGGGGTCGATCGTGAGGTAAGGATGGTCCCAGTCGCCGAGCACCCCGAGCGACTTGAACTGCCGGCGCTGGATGTCGATGTACCTCCGAGCGAACTCGAGGCAGAGCTTGCGGATGTCGGCCTTGGACATGTCGCGCGCCTTGGGCCCAAGCTCCTTCACGACCTTGTGCTCGATGGGAAGCCCGTGGCAGTCCCAGCCCGGGACGTATGGCGAGGCGAAGCCCTGCATGGTGCGGAACTTGACGACGATGTCCTTCAGGACCTTGTTCTGGCCGGTGCCCACGTGCACGTCGCCGTTGGCGTAGGGCGGCCCGTCATGCAGCACCCACAGCGGCGCTCCCTTGCGGGCGGCCTGGATCCTCTCGTACAGCTTCTCCTTCTCCCACTTCTCGCGGATGCGCGGCTCCATCTGGGTGAGGTTCGCCGCCATGGGAAAATCGGTCTTGGGCAGGTTCAGCGTGTCCTTGTAGCTCTTTTCGGCCATCGGTGGCGTGCCATCTTATGAGAAGCGGGGGGGTGCGTCAAACAGTCGATTTTGCTACGATGCGGGCATGGCCGACGTCTCCTACAAGGAATACCGCCTCTCCGACGGGATCACCTACGGACCCGTGAAGTCCCGGCGCCTGGGTTCCTCCCTCGGCGTCAACATCCTCCCCTTCGGCGTCAAGGTCTGCTCCTTCAACTGCAACTACTGCCAGTGCGGCTGGACCACGGACCTGGTCGATCCCCAATCTCTGGGGAAGTACCGATTCCCCACTCCGAGCGAGGTGGGGGAGGGCCTGCGAAGGACGCTCGAGGATCTGAAGTCCCGGGGCGAGAAGCTCGACTGCATCACCCTGGCCGGCAACGGCGAACCGACCCTCCACCCGGACTTCCTCCGGGTGGTCCGCGAAATCCTCTCGGTCCGGGACGCCGTCCTGCCGGGCGTCCGCGTCGACATCCTGTCCAACGCCGCGCATCTGGACCGGCCCGCCGTCGTGGAGGGCCTCAACCTGCTTGACGCCCGGTACATGAAGCTCGACGCCGGGAGCGAGGAGCAGTTTCTCAACATGAACTCGCCGGTCACGGAGGTCGGGATCTGGGACATCGTCAAGCAGCTGCCCAAGCTCCGGGACTTCACGATCCAGGCGATGTTCACGCACGGCCGGCGGGACAACACGGACTCCAAATCGGTGATCGACTGGATCAACCTCGTGAAGCGCCTCAAGCCGACCTCCGTGCAGATCTACAGCGTGGACCGCTTCCCGGCGGACAAGAAGATCACGAAGGTCGACCGCGGGCTGCTCGAGGAGATCGCCCAGGCGCTGACCGAGCAGACGGGGATCCCGGCCGAGGTCTTTGGATAGCAGGAGGGAAGCCATGATCGCGATCCTGTGGGCGATGGCGGCGGTCCTCGGGGGCGACGAAGCGCCCTTGCGCGAGGCCTTCGCCCGGGAGATCCAGGCGGAGTCCGCTCCGGAGCGCGCTCGGGCGTTGAGGAAGCTTGCCGGCGCGGCTGAGGAGAAGACCATCGAGCTGGTCGCCGCCGGCCTGAAGGACAAGGATCTCGAGGTCCGCAAGGCCGCCGCGGAGACGCTGGAGGCGTCGACCGACGGGGCGGGGGTGGCGATCAAGCCGCTGGGGGAGATCCTCGTCGACAAGAAGGACGACCTGGCCTTGCGGCTGGCCTGCGCGAAGGCGCTGTCGAAGTCGAGATACAAGAGCGAGGTCTTCCCGTTCTTCCACAAGACGATGAGCTCCATCGAGTCGGAGGAGCGGCAGTTCCACAAGTTCGGCTTTCAGGTCACGCAACTGCTCGATGCGTACATCGGCAGGTCCTACGGCGCGGGCAAGGAAACCTGCGAGCGTTGGGAGGAGTGGTGGACGGACCACCAGGCGGAGCTGAAGCAGGAGGACTCCCGCAAGCACGAGAGCTGGAAGAAGGACGGGAAGTGAGCGCGGAATAGCTCGGCGGGCTCCGTGCGTTCTAAGAATACAGAGCTCGGGGCTCGGCTTCCGGAACCTTGTTGCCGGGAGTGCTTGAAAGTGCCCGATCGGGACGATATAGTCCTAACCAGACGGGTGGGGATGCCAGGAGTGCCCTTAATCCCTCCTATACAAATGAGCGTCGCCGAGTGAGCAGCAGGCCCCGATCCAACGGGGCCTTTTTTTTAATATCGGAGATATCATGACGCCCCCGACCGCCACTGGCAACGAGGCGCCCGTCAAAAGGCGCGAGACGCTCGAAAAGGTCGTGATCCGCTTCGCCGGAGACTCCGGCGACGGCATGCAGGTGACGGGCACCCATTTCACCAATACCTCGGCCGCCCTGGGCAACGACCTGGCGACGTTTCCCGACTTTCCGGCCGAGATCCGCGCTCCGGCGGGTTCGCTCCCGGGCGTTTCGGGCTTCCAGATCCAGTTCTCGTCGAGCGACATCCATACGCCGGGTGACCGCCCGGACGTGCTGGTGGCCTTCAACCCGGCGGCCCTCAAGGTCAATCTGAAGGACATGCCGTCCAACAGCGTCATCATCGTCAACACCGACTCCTTCGGCGAAGTCGATCTCAAGAAGGCGAACTGCGCGACCAATCCGCTGGAGGACGGCACCCTGGACAAGTACCAGGCCTACAAGATCCCGATTACCGAACTGACGATGAAAGCCCTGGAGTCCATCAAGTTCAAGGAGAAGGACCGGCCCAAGAAGGAGCGGAACAAGAACTTCTTCGCGCTGGGCATCCTCTACTGGCTCTACAACCGCCCGCTCGAAACGACGATGCAGGCGATCGACCGCGAGTTCGGGAAAAAGAAGGGCGACGACGCCCCCCTCCTGGTCCAGGCCGCCCAGATGGCCCTCAAGGCCGGCGTCATCTACGCGGAGTCGACCGAGCTTTTCCGCTCGCAGTACACCGTGCCCCCCGCGAAGTACGAGAAGGGCATCTACCGGAACATCTCGGGCAACGTGGCCCTGGCGATGGGCCTGGTGACGGCGTCGAAGCTGGCGGGAATCCCGCTCTTCTACGGCAGCTATCCGATCACCCCCGCCAGCGACATCCTCCACGAGCTTTCGGCCCACAAGAACTTCGGCGTGAAGACCTTCCAGGCCGAGGACGAGATCGCCGCCGTCGCGGCCGCGATCGGCGCTTCCTTCGGCGGCTCCCTCGGCGTCACGGGCACCAGCGGCCCCGGCGTCGCCCTCAAGAGCGAGGCGATCAACCTCGCCGTCATGACCGAACTCCCCCTGGTCGTCGTCGACATCCAGCGCGGCGGCCCCTCCACGGGCCTGCCCACCAAGACGGAGCAGGCGGACCTCCTGCAGGCGATGTTCGGGCGCAACAGCGAGTCTCCCGTCGGGATCCTCGCGCCGGCAACCCCGGCGGAGTGCTTCGAGATCGCCATCCAGGCCGTGAAGTTCGCCACGAAGTACATGTGCCCGGTGTTTATCCTGTCCGACGGCTATCTCGCCAACGGCGCCGAGCCCTGGCGGATTCCGGACCCGGCCTCCCTGCCCAAGATCGACGTGAAGTTCCGGACGGACCCCGAAGGCTGGGCTCCCTACCTGCGCAACGAGGTCAGCCTCTCCCGCGACTGGGCCATCCCCGGCACGCCGGGAATGGAGCACCGCCTGGGCGGCATCGAAAAGAGCCACATCTACGGCAGCGTCAACTACGATCCCGAGAACCACGAGTTCATGTGCCGCGTCCGGGCGGCGAAGGTCGCCCGCATGGCGCAGGACATTCCCGACGTCAAGGTCCACGGCCCTGAGGACGCCGATACGCTGGTGATCGGCTGGGGGTCCACCTACGGTGCCACCCGCGCGGCCGTCGAGGATTGCCAGCGCCGGGGCCTCAAGGTGGCCCGCGCCCATCTCCGCCACCTGAATCCGTTCCCAAGCAACCTCGGGAAGGTGCTGGCCCGGTTCAAGCGCGTCCTGGTCCCCGAGATGAATCTGGGGCAGCTCCTGTTCCTGCTTCGCGCCAAGTTCCTCTGCGACGCCAAGGGCATCAACAAGGTGCAAGGGAAGCCGTTCCGCGTCTCCGAACTGATCCAGGTCATCGAGAAGGAGTGCAAGTAATGGTCGCCCCGACGACACCCCAGACGACGTCCTACACGAAGAAGGACTTCCAGAGCGACCAGGAGATCCGGTGGTGCCCGGGCTGCGGGGACTACGCGATCCTGAACGCCGCGCAGCAGGTCTTCGCGCAGCTGGGCTTCCCGAAGCACAAGATGGTGATGGTCTCGGGCATCGGCTGCTCCAGCCGCTTCCCGTACTACGTCAACACCTACGGTTTCCACACGATCCACGGGCGCGCGCCGGCGATCGCCACCGGCCTCAAGCTCGCCAATCCCGAGCTGCAGGTGTGGGTGGCGACGGGCGACGGAGACGCGCTGTCGATCGGCGGGAACCACCTGATCCACGCGCTGCGCCGGAACGTCGACATCAAGATCCTGCTCTTCAACAACCGGATCTACGGCCTGACGAAGGGGCAGTATTCTCCGACGAGCGAGCTGGGCAAGAAGGTCAAGTCGGCGCCGTACGGATCCGTCGATCAGCCGATCAACCCGATCACGCTGGCGCTGGCGTCCGAGGCCACGTTCGTGGCGCGCTCGGTGGACGTCTACGCGAAGCACCTGATGGACATCCTGAAGAAGGCGGCGGAGCACAAGGGCTCGGCGTTCATCGAGATCCTGCAGAACTGCAACATCTTCAACGACCTGGCCTTCGAGCACTTCGTCGAGCGCGAGGCCCGGAACAAGTACAACGTGTCGCTGGAGCACGGCAAGCCCCTCATCTTCGGCGACAAGCGGGAGCTGGGGGTGCGCCTCAACGGTCTGCGCCCCGAGGTGGTCCGGCTGGGCGAGAACGGGATCACGGAGAAGGACCTGATCGTCCACGACGAGCACAACCCGACCCTGGCCGCCATCCTGTCGCGCCTCAATCCTCCCGCGACCGCCAAGGACCTGGAGGCGGCGCTGGCGAAGAATCCCGCCGAGATCATGCCGCTCCCCATCGGCATCTTCCGGAACGACCGGCTGCCGACCCTCGAAGAGCG
>DATGFI010000065.1:0-7318 GCA_035309205.1 Planctomycetota bacterium
GCCGTCATCGACGTGTTCTACTATCCCGAAGACGGGGCGGGCCTCAAGTCCGACCGGCGTCAGCAGAACGATTTCGGGTACCAGATGGTGAAGCGCGGTTTCGTCGCGCTCTGCATCGGCCAGAATCCCACGGCGCCCCGGCCCAACGCGGACCTCTACTACCCGGCCTGGGACAAGGCCCAGCTTCAGCCGCTCTCGTATCTCGCCTACGTCGCCGCGAACGGCCATACCGTGCTCTCGCAGCGGAAGGACGTGGATCCAGCGAAGATCGGCGTCGTCGGCCACTCCTATGGGGGAAAATGGGCGCTCTTCGCCGGCGCGCTCTACGAGAAGTTCGCCGCGGTCTGCGTCTCCGACCCCGGGATCGTCTTCGACGAGGCCCGCGGGAACGTGAACTACTGGGAACCCTGGTACCTGGGCTACGAGCCGGGCACGGAGTTCCGGCCGCGCGGAAAGCTCGACGAGAAGCACGGCCGGGTCGGCCCCTATAAGCGGATGCGGGAGGAGCAGTGGGACCTTCATGAGCTGCACGCGCTGATCGCCCCGAGGCCGTTCTTCGTCGCGGGCGGCTCCGAAGACGGCCCTGCGCGATGGAAGGCGCTCAACCATGCGGTCGCGCTGAACCGCCTGCTGGGGGTCGAGAGCCGGATCGGCATGCACAACCGCCCCGACCACAAGATCACTCCGGAGGCGAGCGAGCGCATCGCGGATTTCTTCGAATACTTTTTGAAGGAAAAAAGATAAGCCGGGAACGGCCCGCGTTTAGTATCTGGCGGGCCTTCTTGATGGAGCGGGATAACTCTATGAAACTTCGCACTCTGTCGCTCGTCCTCCTGTCCGCCGGCACCCTTTTCGCGCAGCAGCAGAAGGGCGGGGGCGGCAAGGAAGCCGGCGGTCCCGGCGAGTTCCACGGGGAGCTCAAGGACAAGACGGGCGTGATGATGAAGGCGCACATGCTGGCGCCGAACCAGATGCCCCCCATCCGATCGCTCGCCCTTCTCCTCGTCTACCACGGGATGAACGGCAACGAGGACAACTACTACGGCGGCACGGTGGAGTGCCTGAAGCGTCTCAAGTGCGAGAGCGAGTTCGTTGTCATCGCCGGGAAGTCCAAGGGCCCGGGCTGGACGCTTGAGGACGACGGCCCCATCACCAAGCGGGTGATCGAATGGGCCAAGGAGCACTATCCCATCGATTCGCGCCAGATCTTCATCTGGGGCAGCTCCAACGGCGCCGGCTTCGTCGGCCGCTTCGGCTGGGAGAACCAGGATCTCGTCGCGGCGGCGGTCGGCTACTGCGGCTACTATCAGTTCCAGTCCAAGGAGAAGCTGACCAATGCGGCGGATTCGAAGGTCGAGTGGTACTTCGTGCACGGCGGCAATGACAAGCCCGAGAACGCGTCCAACGCCTGCAAGCAGCTCAAGGACATGGGCATCCGCTACGTCTTCCGCCAGCTGGACGGCTACGGCCACACGGACATCTGGGACGGCCAGGGTCATCCGGACCTGAGCGTCGTGAACGACTGCCGTGACGACTACGTCACCTGGCTCCGCGGCCTGCGCCACAAGACGATGGAGCTGCCGCCCAAGGACAAGGAGCAAATGGGCTGGTTCGAGAACAAAAGCAAGGCCGAAAGCCTCCTCGGAAGCAAGGGCACCTATCTCAACCTGCAGCGGATCGGCGGGGTTGCGGCGGGAACGGCGATCCTCCTAGGCCTGCAATCGAAGAACTCCGGCGTCCGCGCCTCGGCGGCCGAGTCCTGCCAGCACGCCTCCTACGGGAAGCCGGTGGCCGAGGAGCTGGCGCGCCTCGCGCACGACGAGAACGACCGCGTGGCGGGCCAGTCGCTCGTGGCGCTGGGGGTCTACGCGAACTGGCACTATCCGGAGGCGATCGAGTCGCTCTGCGGAGTCGTGGCGGGCGAGAAGGGCGAGAGCTCGAAGGGTCCGAGCTCCGGCGAGCGGCTGCTGGCGATCGAAGGGCTGGCGAAGGCGATGAGGCTGGCGGCCCACGGCAACTTCGAGGACAAGAAAGTCTGGTGGACGCTCGTGCATGCGCTCGATGACGACGATCCCAAGATCAGGGTCACGGCGTTCGGGGCGCTGCAGCGGGCGAACAAGGACGGCTTCGGCTACGTGCCGGGGGCGGTCCCTGCGGCGCGGAAGGACGCCGTCTCGAAGTGGATCTCGTGGGTCACCACGAAGTGCGGCGCGGCGCCGGAGAAGGAAGCCAAGTGACGGGAGATCCGGACCGCGGCCTCACGAGGATTCTTCCTTCGATGACGGCGGCGTCGGCGCCCCGGAATCGATAGAGCGGCAGCGCCTCTTCCGAGCGGACCCGCCGGCCTCCTTCCTTCACCCGGATCCGTCGAAGAAACATCTCCGGATCCTTCACTGCGGCGTCCCCTTTCTGGGCTCCGGACCAGCGCCCGCGGATCCTCCTTCAGACATGTACTGGGCCATCGCAGGAATCCGGGCTGGTCCTCCTCCACTCCTGGGTCGGGGACTCTCCGAAGGAGACCTCCGGGGGATTCTGCCAGGCGATCTCGGCATCCTGGGCCAGGCGGACATGCTGTCTCTGCTCCGGTTGGCCGTGAGGACCCACATCGATCGACGGGGTCTCCAGGTCCGGCATCGTCGGCTCCGGAGTGTCGGCTGAAAGACCAGGTCAGCGGCGGCGCATCCTCCTCCGATCGAAAGGACGGTCCGGAGCGTGAGGATGAGCAGGTGCGGCGCGACTTCATCGCGGGGGGCCCGGCTTAGCCAGGCCGCCCTATTCGACCAGCGTCTTGAGCGGATCGATCGCCGGGAGGGCGATGAAGGACAAGCCTGAGCAGCGCGGGCAGGGAACCGCGAGGTTGGGCAGGGGGAAGCCCTTTCCCCCGCATGCCGTGCAGGGCTGGGCGCCGTAGACGTCCTCCGCCTTGGCGCGGAACTTCCCGTCGCGCACGCCGTCGCCGCAGTTCTTGCAGGGCGCGAGTCCCGACTCCTTGCAGGCCTTGCAGTTCTCTTTGATGATCGCGAAGCCCTTGCAGGCGTCGCAGGTCGCCACGGGAATCCCCGCCGTGAACGGAGCCACGCGGCCCTTGCCCTTGCAGGTCGGGCAGTCGTGTTCCGTCTGCTTACGGCCGTGGCAGACCGTGCAGACCGTGCACTCCTTGCAGCCCTGGAAGCCGTCCCGCCAGGGCTTGCCGGCGCAGACGGGGCAGTTGACGATCCCCGTCTGACCGCAGCCCGGGCAGCCCGCCATCTTGAACGTGCCCTGGCCGGCGCAGCGCCAGCAGCGGATGAGCGTGCTCCCCGCCGCGCCGCCTTTCTGCGCCCAGCCCAGGGTGTGGCACTGCGGACAGGGCTGGTCGAACTTCTTCTTCCCCTGGCACATGTCGCAGGTCATCTTGCCGTCCTTGCAGACCTTGCAATAGACCGCGTTCTTGAAGCTCTCCGCCAGCGCCTTGAAGTGCTCCGCCACCCGGGGCGGGGCCGCAGGGCCGCCCAGGGCCAGGAGCGCCCGGTACGCGGCCTCGTAGCCCTGGTTCGCGTTGAAGACCTTGTTCAAGTCGAAGAGCGCGATCGCGTAGCGCGGACCCAGCCCCGGGGCCGAGCGGGCGCGCGACTCGAGCTCGCCCGTGACCAGGGTCTTCTTCGCGATGCCGCTGACCAGGGCGCACAGGACGAGATCGTCCTTCCGGCCCCAGCGGTCGCCTTCCTTGGCGAAGCCGAACTTCGAGACGATATCCGACGCGCGGTCGCCCAGGGCGCTCGTGTGCACCAGGAGGAAGAGCTTGAGGGCCTCGGCGCCTTCCGACGGACCGACCTTCGTGATCGAGGTTTCGAGGGATTCGAGCGCCTTCCGGTGGTCGGCATCCGACAGCGCCGAGCCCGACCCCCAGGCCTTCAGATAGGCGTCCAGCTCGCCCGCGGCCGGATCGCGGACGTCCTTTTCGAGGGTGCCGGAGCTGACGGGGACCTTCGTGCCGTTGTAGGCGACGAAATTCGCGCCGTCGACGGAGCCCAGAAGGACTCCCGAGGCGGTCTTCAGGCGGTCGTAGGTGAGCTTCCACTGATGGTCGGTCTTTTCGAGGAAGCGGGCGGCGGCCCAGGCGGCGGCGTTGTCCTTGCTCTGCTCCCGGAAGGCCTTGAGCGCGGTCTGCCGGTCGAATTCCTTGGCGCGGCGGGCAGGGTCCAGGAGGATCTGGTGACTTTCATCCGGGGCGCCCAGACACAGACACAGCGCCAGCAGTGCCGCTCGCATGCTCTCCAATCCTTTCGGAGAAACCCCGGGTCCAGCGGGGCTGCCTGATTCTCCGATACTTATACACTTTTCGGCCCCTAATGTTGGTGATGATCAGCAGGCAGGTCCGGAAGGGGCTGGATCCTGCCCGGGACTCCCTTCGGGCGCCGGATTAGCCCCCTCCGGAGCGTTTAAAGGATACGGGCCTTTTGGCTTGACCGCCCTTGACGGGGGCGGGCATCATGGGCGGGGAAGGGAGAGCGTCCCCATCGAGCTGCTCACGTGGTCATTCCCGCTGTTCCGAATCTTCGGGATCGCGGTCCGCATGCACTGGGTGCTGGCCCTCTCGATGGCCTTCTTCTTCATCGAGGCCGCCGCCGGCGGCTGGATCGGCGTGGCGCTGATGGCCGTGACCCAGGTCATCCTCGTCGCCAGCATCCTTTTCCACGAGCTCGGGCACTGCTGGATGGCGGTCCGTCACCGCGGGCACGCCGAGAAGATCCTCCTCTGGCCGCTCGGAGGCCTCTCCTACCTCGAATACGACCGCAGGCCCGAGCTCCAGATCAAGGTATCCGCCATCGGGCCGATCGCGAGCCTTCTGCTCTCGGCCGTCTGCTTCGGAATCCTGCGCGCCACGAACATCCCGCTGGAGTGGAATCTCGCCCATCCGATCAGGTCCTGGTATCCCGCGGGATTCACGCTGGCCCAGATCCTCGTCCTCCACGCGGCGCGTCTCAATCTCATGCTGGGGCTCTTCAACGTGATCCCCGCCTATCCACTCGACGGAGGCCAGGCGCTGCTCGCGTTCCTGTCCCAGAAGATCGGCCGCCTCCGCGCGGCCCAGGTGACGTCCACCCTTTCGATGGTGCTGGGGGTCGCCCTCTTTCTTCTCGGCCTCTCCGGCAGCCAGATCATCCTGGCGCTGGTCGGTTTGAACGTCGTCCTGGCGAGCCTCCAGCTCCAGCATTTGAACCGCATCGGCGAGCTGGACGCCCATCCCAGCATGGGCGGGGGCGGCTCCTCGGCCGAATTCGACTACATGCCCGAGCGGCCCCGGCGGAAGGGCTTCTGGGCGAGATGGAGGGAGAAGCGCGCCCGGGCCTCCGCGGCGCGCGATCAGGAGCGCGAACAGGCCGGCCGCGCGCGGGTGGACGCCGTTCTGGAGAAAGTCAGCCGCGAGGGGATCGGGAGCCTGACGGCGGATGAGCGGAGGATCCTCGACGAGGCCTCACGCCGCGGGCGCGGCGAGGCCTGACGGGGCTTATTTGTCCTTGTCCTTCTCCGCCTGCTTCTCTTTCTGGATCTGCTCGACCCGCTTGAGCAGCGCCTCCAAGCGTACCGTCTTGTCCGGCCGCACCGAATAGGTCTCGCCCAGCTTGACGAGGTAGGATCGGACGAAGACGCCGAAGCCTTCCTGCCGGACGGCATGGATCAGGCGATCGAGGATCCGTTGCCGGAACTCCACGAGCAGATAAGTGCCCGGCTGGTTCTCGAGCACCCCCACCACCTCGGGGTCCACGCAGCGCTCGGCGATGCGGTCGAAGTCCTCTCGGATGGTGCCGGCGAATTCTTCGCGCACGGCGTTGAGGGCGTCGGTGAGCACCTTCGCGGATTCCTTGCCGTCGTCGCCCACGTACTTGCCCCTCTTGACGGTCAGCCGCTCCCCTTCGGCCTTGAAATCCTCTTCGAGGGTCGACTGCATGATCTCGTCGGCCTTGCCGCGCTGCTCGTCGCGGGCGGCCATCATGAGCTCGGCGAGGAGCACCCGGGCGCGTTCGTTCTTCAGGACCTCGATCAGCTTCGTCTCGTCCATGCCGCCCCCGGCCAGATCGCGGATCATCGGCTCGACGAGCGCCTGGACGACCGGGACCATCCGTTCGCATTCCTGGACCGATGCTGCGTATTCGGCGAGGTCGAGATTGAAGGCGATGGCCGGCTCGATCTTCTTGTCGTCGTCGCCTTCCTTCAGGGTGCCGATGGGAGTCTGGGATTGCTCATTCGTCTCGCGGATCACGCGGCCGATCAGGATGAGTCTGGCGGCGTCCGACGACAGGGCCGCCCGGGCCCCGGCGTCCCCGACGGCGTCGACCTGCTTCAGGTAGGATTTCTCGTAGGCCTTCAGGGCTTCCAGCCGTTCGAGGATCTCGGCCATGCGGTCGCGCGTCTCCTGGGCGTAAGGCCCGCCCAGGCGCAGGGTCCCTCCGGCCTGGCGTTCGAGGCCGCGCAGGCCCTGGGCGTCGAGGAGCTCGGCGTCGTCGAGCTCCCGCAGCTCGGGATGGCGGTGGAAGAAGGCCGAGCGGAAGCCGGAGTCGTTCCAGGCCGTCTTCGCGAGCCGGTCCATCTCGTCCGTCTCGCCCAGGCGCCGGACGATCTGGTCGGCGCGCCGATTGAACCCCGCCATGGCCTTGAGCGCCCCGGGCAGCCGAGCCCGGAGCGCCTCGTATTCGGCCTTGCGCTCCGGCCGGAGACGGAGGTCGCCGTTGGTGTCGGGCACGAACAGGTAGTCCTCGAAGTAGCCGCTGGCGTCGCGCTCCAGACGGGCCACCTTCGACGAGAGCAGGAACTCGATCTTCTCCTGGATGGCCTGGACCCCCGCGTCCGTGGCGGCCACCTCGGCGAGCCGGCCTGAAATCCCGTCCTTCGCCAGCTTGTTGGCGAGGTCGCGGATCATGGCGTCGACGCCCTCCTGCGCTGCGGCCGGCAGCGCGGTCAGGATCAGGGCCATCATCGTTGCATGCATGACATCGCTCCTCCCGAACTGAGTTCCTGCAGGCGGGTCCCCGTTACCATGATAAGGGGGACGCTTGGCGCGGGGCAAGCCCGCTCCGAGTTCAGGGGGAGTTGAAATCGCGGCGGGGCGCGCTTGCGCCGACCGGCCGGCGCCGCTAGCATGGGACACGGACCGGGGGCGCGTGGGAATTTCAGGAACCTGAAGCTATGCCCGGTCCCGAAACCAGCCCCCGAATCCTCGTCGGGGACGACGAATTCCAGATTTGCCGGCTCGTGCAGGACGTGCTCAAGTCTGTCGGCTACGTCATCGACGTCACCCAGACCGGCCGCGAGTTTCTCGACCGGTACCACTGCGGCG
>DATGFI010000066.1:0-3043 GCA_035309205.1 Planctomycetota bacterium
TAGGCGCCTGCGGGACGGTGCGCTCGATCTCGATCGTGCATTCGGTCGCAAGCGTGGCGATGGCGCCTACCGCGGCCAGGAGCGGCGCGATCACCGCGCCCACGACGCCGACCGTCAGGGGGAACTCCACGATCTTCGTCCCCTTCTGCTTGATCACGATGCGCCGGGCGTTCCCTTCGTCGATCACGCGCTGGACGTAGCCCAGGAGATCCTTCCCCTCGACCTTGGCGCGTTCCCACACGGTGTGCATGGACATGAGGTTTCCTCCGAATAGGGATGAGACGCGGGGAAACGATTCCCGTTACGGGGTGGACGGAATCCGGAGGAGGCTCGAGGCGACGGCCGCGAGCAGCGCCGAGACCGGAAGGGTGGCCACCCCCCGGTCGAACTCCACAACTCTCGAGCCTTAGAGTGAGGGAATAAAAGTCTACAAAAGACTATAAAACACCAATAAAACTCTGAGCTCTTGCAAAGCGAGGACTACCGGGTGCGGCATCCGCGGCAGGAACGACGTCCGCTCGCGGTCCCTGGTCCGCATCCGTGCCGGAACGACCCCTCACTCTTCGACGACCGCTCCGGTCGAAGGATCCAGGATCAACCGGTCTCGGCGCGGGCCCCGGCGGAAATCGAACATGCCTTCCAGGGAGCCCGCT
Organism: Planctomycetota bacterium; assembly: GCA_035309205.1. Taxonomy (GTDB): domain Bacteria; phylum Planctomycetota; class MHYJ01; order MHYJ01; family JACPRB01; genus JACQFK01. Next base: position 654 of record DATGFI010000066.1, read on the forward strand.
CTTGCATCAAAGGAGAAGTCTCCGATCCTCCCCAAGCTCCAGTTGTCTTCGATGAACCGGAGAATCGAGGACTGGTCGGTGATCCGGTGGTCGACGTAATTCCTCCTGGCAAACGGGGAAATAACCAGGAGCGGCAACCGGGGCCCGTATCCCGCCCTGGCTTGATATCCCCCCAGGATCGTCGCGGGATCGGCCCCGAGGCCCGGGAGTGCGTCCAGTGGACTGCTCGACTGGTTCACGATCGGCGGCATCTGGTGGTCGTACCAGCCGTCGGAATCATCCCAGCCGATGATGACCGCGGTGTCTTTCCACTCCGGGAGCGCTTGGAGCTGGTTCAAGGTCTGGACCAGGAAGGTCTGTTCCTCCAGGGGGGTGGAATCGGTGCCGGGGTGGCCCGTTTCGAAGTTGGGGGCCTTGAAGAAGCTGACGGCCGGCATCCGATGGATCGCGGCGGCGGCCCAAAAGTCGGTGAGATCGTACTGGTGGTTGGCCGGTCCGTCATGGCCCACCTCCAGGACGCTGGCGGGAGCGACGTGGTCGGGATTGGCCGTCGAGGCGTAGAGCTGGAAGGGTTCTCGGTTGATTCCATAATCCGCCGTCGGAACGCCCAGATTGTCGGGGTGCGTCGCGGTTTTATCCCGGAAGCTGCCGCTGAACCAGCCCCAGGAGACTCCCTTGGCGTTGAGGAGATCCCCCACGTTCTTCCCCGTCATCTCGACTCTCTGCTTCTTGGTGGCCCAGTGGTCGTGGGCGGAGTCGGCGTTGGCGACGATGGTGCCCTGGTAGAGGAGGTAGGTGCCGGGACTGCTCTGAAGCGTGTCCAGGAGGACGCTCGGATTCGACGTGTTGAAGCCCCGGGCCCCGTGGGTCTGCCCGGAGACCAGGTTGATGTGACCCAGGATCGTCGCGCCGGAAACGGTGCCGAAGTGATTGTCGCTCATCGCGAAGTGCTGGGCGTAATTCCAGAGCGCCGTCACGGTGTTCCCGTCGAAGTGGCCCATGACGTCGGTCGCCGGAAAGCCCGGATCCTGGGTTCCGGTGAACTGCACGAACTTGTCCATGAGCCCTCCGTCGTAGGCGGATTGCTCCAGTTTCATGCCGTTGGTGTTCCCGCCCGTAAAGGCATGCGAGGGGGGGAAGCGGAACGGATTCGCCAGGTTGGGATTCAGGGTGAGGAGCGCCGGGGAGAGGCCGTTCACCGAGGGCGTTCCGGGCTTGGGATGGAACGGGGTTTCTCCGGGCAGGTTTGCCGCATGGGGATACGTGGCGAAATAGTGATCAAACGAGCAGTTCTCCTGGAAGATCACCACGACGTGCTTGATCGGCGTGGCGGTGTCCCGCGAGGCGTCGGGGTCCTGTGCGCGGAGTCCGGTTCCTGTTCCCAGAGCGGCGGCCAGAACCACCGGGACGACGAGCGCGCGCAGCTGAATCATCTTGATCCTCCGTTCCGTTTCCCATCGTCCCACCAGGGCGTGGGACCTGCGGGAGCCATTCCCACCGAGCCGTTCGCGAAGCACCCTTCGCGACGTCACGGGAGGAAGCCTAAAGCACCGATGTCAACCGGTGATGAATTGCCGGTTAGCGACTGATGTTCGGGGAAGCAACTTGCCGGCCGACAAGCCTCAGCGGGGTCGGTGTCGGGGGTTCTTCCTTCGATCGCCCCCTTCCTTCCCCTTGGAGGCCGGCAGGCGTTTCTTCGCGACGGGATGGCCCCAGAGCCGGATGCTGTGGAGGGGTTCCCCCGAGGGAAGATGTCCGATCGTCCGACGGATATGGTCGGCACCGCAACGGGGGCACGAAAAGCGCCCCCCCTTGAATTCCACCGACTTGGATTGCCGGCTGAAGAAGGAATCCGAAATCACTTCTCCGCAGGAAAGACACTTCACCATAGGGTCCCCACACATCGTTGAGATCCGACAAGATGCTCTCCGTGAGGCCGGAACGAAACGCGGGACGTTCACCGCTCCGCTTCCTCCACCGATCCGCCGCCTCCGGCGCCGCGGGGCGTGATGGTCCGATGCGCCCCGAATCACCCGGGGACTCTCGAGGCATCAGTCCCTCCTCAACGCGCCGGGGGCGATCTGAGACGTGCCGTCCCGCAGGGCGGCCAAAGGTCGGTTGACGGCGTGGGAGGGAGTTCCTCCGCGCAGGAATTCGAGGATGGAGCCGGCGGCCGAACGACTGATCGCGAGCCTCGTCTCCTCCACGGCGGAGCCCAGGTGAGGCGTGAACGCGGTTTCCAGCTCCGGCGCGAGAAGTTCGGACGGAATGCCCTTCGGACGGTCCGGGCGGGACAGATCCTCGCACTCAAAGACGTCCGCCGCATACCCGCCCAGCCGGCCGGAGCGGAGCGCGGAAGCGACCGCGCGCTCGTCCACGACCGATCCGCG
>DATGFI010000067.1:0-10510 GCA_035309205.1 Planctomycetota bacterium
GAAGAGGAGACCGATCGGCCCCTGCCCGAAGACGAGCACCCGGTCGCCCCTGCGAAGACCGAGCCGATCGACTCCCTTCAGGCAGGTGTTGACCGGCTCGAGGAAGCTGGCGTGCTCCAGGGGGACGGCCCGAGGGACCCGGACCATGCCGGCCCGGACGACCCATGGAAGCACGCGGATGTACTCGGCGAAGCCTCCTCCCGCCGGCTCGAAGCCGGCGGTGGACCCGGTCTTCTTGTACACCGGGCACTGGGCGTAGTCCTCCCGGTCGCAGTAGAAGCAGTGGCCGCAGGGAATGTGATGGAAGACGGCGACGCGGTCTCCGACCCTCCATCCCCGGACGCGTGGGCCGATCGCGGCGATCGTCCCCGCCATCTCGTGACCGTAGATCCGGGGGGGCGCCTGGAGACCGTATTCGACCTTCTTCAGATCGGTGTGGCAGACTCCGCAGGCCGCGATCCGGACGAGCGCCTCTCCGGGTCCGATCGCGGGGACGGGGACGGTTTCCACCTCGACCTTGCCGCGCCCGCGATAGACGGCGGCCTTCATGTGGGCGGGAATCATGAAGACCCTAGGATAGAAGGATCGGCGCTATCCGTACAGCTTCGTGCACTCGTCGTGATCGAGAATCCTGCTCCGGATCCGACCGCCCTCGAGCTTCTCGCCGTCGGGATCGACATAGACGCGCCCGGGGCTCTTCGGATTCGTCTTCAGCCCCGTCACGTGGATGTTGAACACGAACGCCGAATCGGTCAGCGCCTCGAACCAGTGGACATTGTCCTTCACGTCGGAGATCGACGAGGTCCCGCCCGGACCGAATTCCCGGTCGATCGTCGGATGGATGATCATGAATCCCTTCTCGTCCGCCAGGCGGTCATAGTGCCGGCCGCGGCATTGTCCCTGAAGCACGAGAAACGCGGTCGCCATGCTGTCGTGGCCGTGCGGAACGATGGAACGACCCTTCTTCATCGCGAAGACCTGCCGACCGAAGACGGTCCGGGTCGGAATCCCCTCGATCTTCGGGAAATTCACGCCCAGGCTCATCGCCCCCTTGCCGTGGTACCCGTCGAGCTTCTTCACCATCGAATCGAAATCGATCATCTTCAGGAGCTCCGGCAGGTCGACGTGCGAGTAGAGGTCCTCGACCTTCTTCTGCCATTCGACCTGCTTGAGCTCGTCGCTCTTCACGTCGCGGCCGAGCTGGTCCAGATCGGCCAGCCAGTGGTTGGCAAAGGAGCGGATCGGAGCGGCGAAGAGCTCCTTCCCCCCCACCAGGTCGAACAGGGAAAACAGCAGGATCGACCCCAACGCCCGCTCCGTAAACTCGCGGCGGCTGATTTCCCTGTCCATTTGGCCCTCGTTTCAGCTATCTCCCTATGGAACCCCGGATGCTGGGCCGTCGTTTTGGGGATTGTACCCGAACTGAGGAACGTCGCATGATCCGACTCGCCGCTGTCGCCTCCGCCCTGCTCATGGCTGCCGCCGGCCGGCCTGACGACCAGCCCTGGCTCGTCTACGACGGAGCCGGGACCGGCGCCGGCACCGGCAAGCACATCGTCCTCCTGAGCGGCGACGAGGAGTACCGCTCCGAGGAGACCATGCCCCAGCTCGGCAAGATTCTCTCCAAGCACCACGGATTCAAGTGCACCGTGCTCTTCGCGATCAACAAGAAGACCGGCGAAATCGACCCGAACACGACCGACAACATCCCCGGCATGGAAGCGATCGACAGCGCGGACCTGGTCATCATGGGGCTGCGCTTCCGGAACCTGCCCGACGAGCAGATGAAGCACTTCGTCGACTACGTCGAGGCCGGCAGGCCGGTCGTGGGGATGCGGACGTCGACCCACGCCTTCAACATCGACAAGAAGGGTCCCAGCGCCTACAAGAAGTACACCTGGACGAATCCCGACAAGGACTACGAGAAGGGCTTCGGACGGCAGGTGCTGGGCGAGACCTGGGTGAACCACCACGGCGCCCACGGCAAGCAGGCCACCCGGGGAGTCCCGGCCGAAGGCAAGAAGGACCACCCCATCCTGAGGGGCTGCGAGGACATCTTCGGGCCGACCGACGTCTATGAGACCCACGCCCTCCAGGGGGACGCCCAGCCGCTGGTCATGGGCCAGGTCCTCGAGGGGATGAATCCCACCGACAAGCCGGTCGACGGACCCAAGAACAACCCCATGATGCCCGTCGCCTGGACGAAGTCCTACACGGGCGCCTCGGGCAGGACCGCGCGGATCTTCACCACCACGATGGGGGCGAGCCAGGACCTCCTCGCCGAGGGCACGCGTCGGATGATCGTCAACGCCGCCTTCTGGTGCCTGGGGCTCGAGGACAAGATTCCCGCCAGGAACAACGTGGAGATCGTCGGCGAATGGGCTCCGACGAAGTTCGGGTTCAACGGCTACAAGAAGGGCGTGAAGCCGCAGGATCTCAAGTAGCCGGCGCTACTTCTTCGGCCGTTCCTTCTGGAGCTTCTTGAGGTTCTCGGCGGCCGTCGCATCGCCCTGCTGGGCCGCCATCAGGAACCACTTCTCGGCCTCGTCGAGGTTCTTCTTCACCGTCCTGCCCTGCGCGTAGAAGGCGCCCAGGTTGTTCTGCGCCAGCGCATGGCCCTGCTTGGCCGCCATCACGTACCACTTGTAGGCGTCCTTCTCGTTGTTCTTCTCGAGGCTGATCGATCCCAGGTTGTACTGGGCCTCCATGCTCCCCAGGTCCGCCGCCAGCCTGTAGTTCTTCATCGCCTCTCCCGTGTCGGCCTTGACGCCCTGGCCCTTCTCGTAGACGTAGCCCAGGTCGTTCAGGACGATCCTGAGGAAGTCGTCCGTCGCCAGCTTGAGCGCCTGCTGCAGCAGCTTCACGCCCTCGGCCGCGTTCTTGGCCACTCCCTTGCCGTCGAGCTGGATCAGGCCCAGACGATAGAGCGCGCGCCCGTGGCCCTGCTCGGCCGCCTTCTGGTACCACTGCTGGGCCCGGCCGAAATCCTTCGGGCCCATCCCCTTCTTGCCGGTGTACTCGTCGAAGAGCTCGCCAAAATTGACCTGGGCCTCGGCGTAGCCGGCCTCGGCGGCCTTCTGGAAGAGCTTCGACGCCTCGGCCGGGTTCTTGTCGCCCGCCTTCCCGTCCCGGAAGACGAGGGCGAGCTGATTCATCGCCGGTCCGTATTCCGAATCCGCGGCCTCCTGGTAGTACTCCAGCGCCTTCTTGGGGTCCTGGACCTTTCCCATCCCCTCCTGGAACATCCAGCCCAGGGCCACGAGCGCCTCGACGTCGCCCTTCCCGGCCGCGTCGCCCAGGCCTTCGGATCCTTTCTCGCACCAGGCGTAGGCCTTCTCCAGGCTGCGCGGGCCGAGGCTTCCCTGCCACTCGAGAAGGCCGAGGTGGTAGCGAGCGAGCGGAAGATTCGACTTCTCGGCCATCTGGAACCAGCGCTGCGCCTCCTTGAAATCCTGCTTGATCCCCTTGCCCTGGGCGTAGAGGAGGCCGACCCGGTCCTGGGCCCGCGCGTGGCCCTTGTCCGCCGCGGAGCGGAGCCACTTCTGCGCGTCGGCGGAATTCCACGTCTTGTCGTCATAGTAGGCGCCCAGGAGGAACATTGCCTCCACGTCGCCGGCCATCGCCCTGGGAAGGTAGACCGACGGATCGATCGACGGGCGTTTCACCGGCCCCTTCACCGTCGCGACGGGCGGCGGCGGGGGCGGCGGCTCGGGCCTGGCGACGACGACGGGCGCAAGCTCCGAATGGATCTTGTCGCGATAAAGCCGCATCTCCTGGAAGAGCGTGATCACGGTCTTCTGGAGATTGCCGGAGCGGGGATCGGAGTAGGTTTCGATCGCCTCGTTGTAGAGGTCCGCGATTTTGCGGAGAAGGTCCAGGCCCTGGCGAAGCTTGGCATTGGAGGCCTTGGTGTCGGTGTCCCCCAGCGCGAGCGCCTCGTCGTAGAACATCCTCGCCTGCTGGCGCATGGCGTCGCCCCTGGCGACGATCTTGTCGTAGCTTTCGACGATCTTGACGACGTCGTCCTTGGTGAAGCTCCAGGTGCCGAACTCGTTCTTGATCTCGAAGCCGCTGCCCTTGGGGGTGATCTCGCCTTCCAGGCGCTGGCCGCCCTTGAGGAAGACGACGTCGGCCTGGACCGTGGACCCCAGGGCGAGGAGAAGCCCGAAAACGAGGAGGCCGGCGCGCTTCATGGACGTTCGGGCGGTCAGCGGCTCCGGCCGGCCGCCATCTTGTAGCCTTCCACGCCGTCCGTCACCGCGGCGCAGTACTCGGTGTCCTTGTAGAGTTTCGACCACGCGTTCAGGACCGGCTGGACGCGCTGTTCGAAGTCCGCGGTGCCCTTGGGGCTCTTCACGAGCTCCGGCACGATCATGCGGCGGTAGGCGTCTTCCGCCTGGAGTTCGGCCTTGACGGCGGGGAGCTTCATGAGGGTCTTGCCGATCTCGTTCATCGGCGCCTTCTCGGGGCAGGAGGGGAACGCGGCGACAAAGTTGACGGCCTCGCGATAGGCCTGGGTCGGCGCGCTGTGGGAGAGTTCCTCGATCTCGGCCAAGCGCTTCTTGCGGAGGTCGGCGATGCGCTCCTTGATGAACGCGGCGAACTCCTTGACGATGTCGGCCTTCGCGGCGGAGAGCTTCTTGGCCTCGGCCTCGGCCAGCGTGAACTGCTGGAGGTCGAACAGGTGGGCGCAGAGGGCGGCCTCGATCGGGACCTCCTTCTTGTCGAGGATGCCGGGCGACTTCTTCTGGTTGTCCTCGATGACCGTGTGATGCACCTTCTTGCCCTTGTTGGGGCCGCCCGACCAGTACCAGCCCTTGCTGTCGTTGTGGACGATCTTCCCGTCCGGATCGATGACCACGATCCAGGTGGAGTACTGCTTGGGCACCTTGTACGCGTGGGCCGTGGCGCCGCCGGCGTCGAGCATCGTCGGAAGCGGATGACATTTATTCTGATCGATGTCGCGCTCCACCTGCTTCATCGTCGCCGTCATGGACCGGCAGATGGAGATGAACGTGATGTTGCGCATCTTCGAGAAGAGGTCGTAGTCGGCCATCATGGACTTGAGGAAGTATTCGGGGCTGTCGAAGTAGGTGGTGTCGTTATTCCAGAAGTTGAGCACCACGGTGTTGCCCTTCACGCTCCGGAGCGTGACGGGGGAGCCGATCCAGCCGGCGGCCATCAGTTCGGGGGCCGGCTTGCCGAGGGTCTCCCGTCCCGCCATCGCCGGGTCGTCCTGCTGGGCTTCGGCAGGGTCCAGGCCCGCGGGCAGGACCAAGAGGACGGCCAAACTCAGGGTCTTCATGGGTTGCTTGCCTCCCTAACGCTCCCCTCCTCCCCGGAGGACGGAGTTTTCATCCTAATCATACGCATGATCCATGCTTAGTTTCCGAAAAAATTGAAAATATCCGATGAAGGTCCCGGGGGGGGGTCCCCCGCCGCGGAGGAGTCCTAAGCCAGGATGCCTCGGACGACTTCGCCGTGGACGTCCGTCAGGCGATAGTCCCGGCCCTGGAAGCGATAGGTCAGCCTCTTGTGGTCCATGCCCAGCAGGTGGAGGATCGTGGCTTGCAGATCGTGGACGTGGACCTTGTCCTTGGCGACCGAGAAGCCCAGCTCGTCGCTTTCTCCATAGGAGATGCCGTGCTTGACGCCGGCGCCGGCCATGAAGAGCGAGAAGCAGTCGGGATAGTGGTCCCTGCCCAGCAGGGTCCCTTTCGAGGTGCGCCCTTCGCGGAACGGGGTGCGGCCGAACTCGCCTCCCCAGACGACCAGCGTGTCCTCCAGGAGCCCGCGCTGCCGCAGGTCGCGGATGAGGGCGGCGACGGGCACATCCATGGTCAGGCACTTCTTCGTGAGGCCGTCCCGGATCTCCTCCCCGGGGTTGGTGCCGTGAAAGTCCCAGCCCCAGTCGAAGAGATGGACGAAGCGCACGCCCTTCTCCACCAGCCGGCGCGCGAGCAGACAGTTGTTGGCGAGGCTTGAGGTGCCGGGTTTCGCCCCGTAGTCCCGGAGCACCGCCGCGGGCTCCTTCGAGATATCCATGACTTCGGGGACCGCGACCTGCATCCGGTAGGCGAGCTCGTACTGGGCGATGCGCGTGAGGGTCTCGGGATTGCCGAGCTCCTTGGCCTGGATCTCGTTGAGGTCGCGCAGGGTGTCGAGGCTGAGCCGGCGCATCTCGCGGTCCATGCCGCTGGGATCGGAGACGTAGAGCACCGGATCGCCCAGGGAGCGGCACTGGACGCCCTGGAAGACGGAGGGGAGGAAGCCGCTGCCCCAGTCGCTCTTCCCGGCGCTGGGTTGGGTGCCGCTGGAGATCAGGACGACGAAGCCCGGCAGGTTCTGGTTCTCCGAACCCAGCCCGTAGGTGACCCAGGAGCCCATCGAGGGGCGGCCCTGGTTGGCCGAGCCCGTGTAGAGCAGGAGTTCCGCCGGCGCGTGATTGAACTGGTCGGTGGTCATCGACTTGATCACGCACAACTCGTCGGCGATCTTCTGCAGATTCGGGATCGCGTCGGACATCCACAGCCCGTTCTGGCCGACCCGCGCGAAGGTGTGCGGCGAGCCCAGCAGTTTGGGGACGCCTGTGGTGAAGGCGAAGCGCTTCCCTTTCAGGAACTCGTCGGGGCAATCCTGGCTGTCATGCTTGATCAGCTCGGGCTTGTAGTCGAGCAGGTCCAGGTGCGGCGGCGACCCGGCCATGTGGAGATAGATGACGTTCTTGGCGCGGGCCTTGAAGTGCGGCTGGCGGGAAGCGAGCGGGTTGTCGGACTCCTGAGCCCCCGCGGCGGAGCCCAGCACCGAGCTGAGCGCCATCCCGCCCAGGCCCACCGAGCAGTTCTGGAGGAAATGACGCCGCGTGACGTCCAGCAGCTTTCCGTTCCGTGAATTCATGGCCCTCACCGTTTCAGGAACATTTCGTCCAGGTTGATCAGCACGTTCCCCACCACCGTCCATGCCGCCAGGTCCGCGACATCCGTTCCCGGCGGGGCCGGGCCCAGCGGCTCGGTGGCCATCGCCAGCGCCTTCTTCCCGTCCGACGCGAAGCGGGCACGCGATTTCTCGAAGAGTCCCACGAGGCTCGCGAGCTCGGCCTCCCGGGGCGGGCGCGCGAGGCAGCGGCGGAATGCGTAGATCGCGCGCTCCCGGGGCGAAATCCCGCCCTCCGCGACGACCTTGCGGGCCAGCGACTGGCTGCATTCGACGTACACCGGGTCATTCATCGTCACCAGCGCCTGCAGAGGCGTGTTCGTGGGGATCCGCTTCACCGTGCAGACCAGGCTGTCCGGCGCGTCGAAGGTCGCCATGGACGGATAGGGAACCGAGCGTCGCCAGAAGGTGTAGAGTCCCCGCCGCCAGCGGTCTTCGCCCTTGCTCGGTTCCCAGTCGGTCGAGTTGGAGAAGGCGGCGCTCAGGCCGGATTTGGGCTGGGGGGGATAGACCGAGGGACCGAACATCTTCCGGCTGAGCAGTCCGCATGCCGCCAGCGCCTGATCGCGCACCGCTTCGGCGCTGAGGCGGATTCGGGGCCCGCGCGCCAGGAGACGGTTCGACGGATCGCGGGCCAGGAGCTCGGGCTTGAGCTGCGAGGATTGCCGGTAGACCGCCGACGTCACGATCTGCCGGATGAACCTCTTCAGCTCCCACTTCCCCAGGACGAGGTCGGTCGCGAGCCAGTCCAGCAGCTCCGGGTGGGACGGCATCTCGCCGCGGACCCCCCAGTCTTCACTGGTGCTGACGAGCCCGATGCCGAAGAGCTGTTCCCAGGTCCGGTTGGCGACGATGCGAGAGGCGAGCGGGTTGTCCGGATGCATGAGCCAGCGCGCCAGGCCCAGGCGGTTCTTCGGCTCGCCCTCCGGAAACGGATGGAGCGCTCCGGGCACCCCCTCGGTGACTTCCTTGCCCTTCACCAGGAAGTTCCCCCGGATCTGGATCGCGGTCTTCCGGCGCCTGTTCTCCGCGAGTTCGCGCATGATCGGGACCGTAATCGCGGCCTTCTGGCCTTCGAGCTGCTTCTTCACGGCCGAGAGCCGGTCGCGGGAGACGGCCAACTCGGGGGCGATCGACCGGTGATAGGCCGCGATCTTGGACGCCTCCTGCGGCGTCCGGTCCGCCTCGGGTTTTCTCAGGAGCGCGAGCACCTCCGCCGGAATCTCGGCGGTGCCGCGGGCCCGAAGATCTTCCGTCGCCGTCACCCGGAAGCGGCCCGGACCCGGGTGCTCGAAGTGGAAGTTCAGCACCGTCCCCTTGGCGATGGTCACGGGCTTGTCCGGGACGAAGGTGCCGCCGCCGCCCTTGAGAGCGATCTCGCGAACGCCGTCGTACACGTGCTCCGCCTTGGGATTCGGGTAGGGCTCGGACTGGCGCTCCTCGACCGTCTTCCTCGCGCCGTCGAGCAGGAGGACCTTGTAGTTCTTCGTCCGCGACGAGATCGCCTCGCCGCCGTCGGTCCGGTTCCAGACGACGACCCGGTCGATCGCCATCGGCTGGCCCAGGTCGACTTCCCACCAGGGGTTGTCCTCGGACGACGTATGGCTGACCGAATTCGCGCCGTAGTCGCCGTTCGTGTTTCCGTCGTTCGCACGCCGGGCGTCGCCGCCGAAATCGGTGCTGCTTTGCCTTGCACGCCCCTTCAGGGCGACATTCTCCGCCCCGCTGAAGACCTGGACCTCGGCCAGATGGAGGATGCGCTGCTTTCCGGGCAGCTCGACGCGGACAATCTTGGCCGTGGGGGCCTTGGCTTCCGAGGAGGCGACCGACAGACCGAGCCGGGAGACCACGAAGGCGGGCTCCGCGGAACTCTCGATCCGGATCGCGGCGATGCTCCCCAGGTCGGTTGCGGTCCTGAGGGTGCTCGTCTTTCCGGTCGCCTCGACCTCGCTCTGGCTGAGCGGGCGCCAGGCCACGGGCTCGGCCAGCGCCTGCTCCCACCTCTTCCGGGCCTCCTCGAGGCCGGGCGTCGTCGTGTCGAGCTTGGCCTGGAGCCTCGCGATCTCGTCTTCCCAGTCCTTCTTCTGCTTCTTCTGCTCCTCGGTGAAGATCGAGAGGAATGGACGGTCGTCGGCCTGGTCGTTGTCCTCGCTCTGGTTGAAGAACGCGAAGAGGCGGAAGAATTCCTCCTGGCTGAAGGGGTCGTACTTGTGGTCGTGGCACTGGGCGCAATTGAAGGTGAGGCCCATCCAGACCGCCATGGTCGTGTTGACGCGGTCGATGACGGCGTAGTTTCGGAACTCCTCGCGATCGGTCCCACCCTCGGTATTGGTCAGGGTGTTGCGGTGGAACGCGGACGCCTCGATCTGCCGCTGAGTGGCGTTGGGCAGCAGGTCCCCGGCGAGCTGCTCGATCGTGAATTGATCGAAGGGCATGTTGTCGTTGAGGGCCTGGATCACCCAGTCCCGAAAGGCCCAGATGACCCTCGGGCGATCTTCGGCATAGCCCTGGGAGTCGGCGTAGCGGGCCAGATCGAGCCACACGCGGCCCCAGCGCTCTCCATAGGCGGGAGAGGCCAGCAGGCGGTCGACCAGTTTTCCGTAGGCTTCGGGGTCCTTGTCGCTCGCGAAGGCGTCCGCCTCTTCGATCGTGGGAGGGAGGCCGGTCAGGTCGAGCGAAAGACGTCGAACAAGGGCATACCGGTCCGCCTCGGGAGAGAACGCGAGTCCCTCCTTGTCGAGGCGCGCCAGAATGAAGCGGTCAATGTCGGTCCGAGCCTGCTCCGCATTCCGGACGGCCGGAACGGGGGGCCGCTCGGGCTTCACGAAAGCCCAGTGCTTCGCATAAGGCGCGCCCTGCTGGATCCAGCGCCGGAACAGCTCGATCTGGTCTTTCGTGAGCTTCTTGCCCGACTTGACCGGGGGCATCAGGTCGTCCTTGTCGGAAGTCGTCACCCGCCTGAGGAGCTCGCTTTCCTCGGGCTTCCCGGGAACGATCGCGGCCTTGCCGTCATGGAGCGCCTTGGCCCCTTCGGGGGTATCCAGGCGGAGATCGCCTTTGCGGGCCTTGGCGTCGGGGCCGTGGCAGAGCAGACAGTTGTTGGCGAGAATGGGCCGGATCTCGCGGGTGAAGTCGACTTTGTCCTTCGACTGCTCTTCCGCCCCGCCGAAGGACCCCAGCGGGAGCACGAGGAGGAGCGCGGCGAATCGCTGAATGCCCTGCACGAATAGTCCCTCGGCCTGGTACCCGCCTTCCGTCGCGATTCTATTGCCTTTCCTATTATATTACGGTAGCCCTTTTGAACGTGACGCTAGAATGACTCCCATGGGTCTCCCCAGCCCGAATCTCGACCGCAAGGTGGCCCTGGTCACCGGCACCGGCTCGGGGCTCGGCCGCGCGATCTCGGTGGGGATGGCCCAGGCGGGCGCCGATCTGGCCCTCACCGAGCTTCCGGACCGGCTGGAAAGCGCCCGCGAAACGGCCCGGGAGGTCGAAAAATGCGGTCGCCGCGCCTTCGTCGTCCCGCTCGACGTCATGAAGCTGCCGCAGATCCACGACACGGTCGACGCCGTCCACG
>DATGFI010000068.1:0-3895 GCA_035309205.1 Planctomycetota bacterium
CCATGCCCTTCGGCACGGCTTGCTGCGCGATCGAGCTGATGGGGACGCTGTCCTCGCGCTACGATCTGGCGCGTTTCGGGGCCGAAGTCATCCGGTTCTCCCCGCGCCAGGCGGACCTGATGATCGTGTCGGGACGCATTGCGCTGAAGATGATGCCGGTGCTCCTGAAGATCTGGGAGCAGATGCCCGAGCCGAAGTGGTGCATCTCCATGGGTGCCTGCGCGTCCTGCGGGGGCATCTTCGACAACTACGCCATGATCCAGGGGATCGACCGGTTCATCCCAGTCGACGTCTATATCCCGGGATGCCCCCCGCGACCGGAGAGCGTCATCGACGCCGTCATGGAGATCCAGAAGAAGGTCGAACGCGAATCGCTGAAGCAGCGCGCGTAGCGACCCCGGACCTGGGAAAAATGGAACCGATCGAAGCCGTCAAGACCAAGTTCGCGGATCAGGTGCTGGGCACCGGCTCCCACGCCGGCCAGCCCTGGGTCGAGGTCAAGCGGGACCGCATCCTGGACATCCTCCGGATGCTCCGGGACGAGGGCGGCTACGACATGCTGAGCGATCTCACCGCGGTCGACTACCTCAACCAGGGCATGCCCGAGCGCTTCGCCGTCGTCTACAATTTCTACTCCGTGAAGGACAACGTCCGCGCCCGCGTGAAAGCCTGGGTGCCGGAATCCGACCCGACGATCGACAGCGCGTCGTCGCTGTATCGGTCGGCTCCCTGGGCCGAGCGCGAGGTCTGGGACCTGATGGGGATCAAGTTCAAGGGTCATCCGGACCTCAAGCGGATTCAGCTGCCCGAGAACTACGAAGGGCATCCCTTGCGGAAGGACTACCCGCTCACCGGCCACGGGGAGCGCATGAATTTCCCGAGGTACGTCCCGTGAGGACTCCCCAGCGCAAGCCCCGGATCCTGAACGGCCACGCGGAAGGCGGGAGGCTCCATGACTGAGCCCCGCAAGACCGTCATGACCATCGAGGAGGAGCTCGAGGGCGATCTGGGCACCAAGCGGATGATCGTCAATTTCGGGCCCCAGCACCCGGCCACGCACGGAACCCTCCGGAACATCATCGAGCTCGACGGCGAGCGCGTCATCAAGCTCGAACCCGAAATCGGCTACCTCCACAGCGGCTTCGAGAAGATCTCCGAGTACCGCACCTACAACCAGACGGTGACGGTGACGGACCGGATGAACTACCTGTCGCCGCTGTGCAACAACGTCGGCTTCTCCCTCGCGGTCGAGGAGATGATGGGAATCACGGTCACCCCGCGCTGCGCGGCGATCCGCGTGGCGCTCTGCGAGCTGTCGCGCATCGCCGACCATATCCTTTCGGTCGGCCTCCAGGCGATGGACCTGGGCGCCTTCACGGTCATGCTGTGGACCTTCATCGAGCGGGAGAGGCTCTACGACATCTTCGAGAACGTGACGGGCGCGCGGCTGACGACCTCCTACACCCGGGTGGGAGGCCTCCTCCGGGACGTCCCGCCGGATTTCGAGGACATGGTCCGGAAGTTCATGACGGCCTGCACGAAGACGATCGATGAGATCGAGGCCGTCCTCAACGGAAACCGGATCTTCCTGGACCGCACGAAGGGGATCAGCCCCGTGCCGCGCGACGTCGCGATCAGCTTCGGCCTGACGGGCCCGCTCCTGCGCGCCTGCGGGGTGCCGTACGACGTCCGCCGGGCCCGGCCGTACCTGGGATACGAGAAGTACCAGTTCGACGTCATCACGGAGGAGAACGGGGACGCCTGGAGCCGCTACCGGCTCCGCATCCGCGAGATGAGGGAGTCCCTCAAGATCGTCGACCAGGTGCTCCAGACGATGCCCTCGGGGCCCATCTACGTCGACGATCCGCGCATCGTGATCCCGCCCAAGACGGCCATGAACACGCCCTCCGGCGGGATGGAAGGCCTGATCTACCACTTCAAGAATTACATGATGGGGCACGGCGTGTGTCCGCCCAAGGGCGAGGTGTATTCGTGCACGGAGGCGCCCAACGGAGAGCTGGGCTTCTATCTTGTGAGCGACGGAACGCAGCGGCCGTACCGCTGGCGCGTGCGTCCGCCGTCCCTCTACAACTACCAGGCCTTCCCCTACATGACCGAGGGCGGGCTGCTGAGCGACGTCGTGGCCGTGATGTCGAGCCTGAACATCATCGCGGGGGAACTGGACCGGTGAGCCGCGAATTCAACGACGCGACCAAGGCGGAGCTGGAGCGCATCTGCTCGCGCTATCCGAAGCGGGAGGCGGCGCTGCTCCCGGCGCTTCGGCTTCTGGAGCGCGAGTTCGGCTGCGTCGACGAGGACGGCATGGTCCACGTCGCCCGGCTGCTGGGGATCTCGCCCGCCAAAGTCTTCGGCGTCTTCACGTTCTACACGCACTACCGCCGGCCCGCGGACAAGAAGTACGTCATCGAGCACTGCTCGACCGTTCCGTGCGCGCTCCGGGGCAGCGAGGCGATCCACGACCACCTGAAGAAGATCATCCTCCCCGGGGACCCCATCACCCTCAAGAAGGTCGAGTGCCTGGCCAGCTGCGACACCGCGCCCTGCCTGCAGGTGAACGGGGACTACGTCGACCGCGTGACGACCGAGACCTGCGACCGCATGGTGGGCTCGATGCGGGCGCACACCTGGAGGCCTCCGACCCCGATCTACGACGTTCCCCGGACCAAGTACCCGCCCGTCCTGCTCAAGCACGTCCTGGAGCAGGGGAGCGAGACGCTGGATCACTACCGCAAGCGCGGGGGCTACGAGACCTGGCTCAAGGTCTTCGAGTCCAAGCGCAACCCCGACGAGATCGTCGAGGAGGTCTTCAAGGCCGGGCTCCGCGGCCGCGGAGGGGCCGGCTTCCCGACGGGCCAGAAGTGGAAATTCCTCGCGAAGAACGACAAGCCCCGCTACCTGGTCGTCAACGCCGACGAGTCCGAGCCGGGCACCTTCAAGGACAAGATGCTGATCGACCGGGATCCCCATGCCCTGATCGAGGGGATCCTGATCTCCGGCTACGCGATCAAGGCGAAGTGCGCCTATATCTACATCCGGGGGGAATTCGTCACCGGCGCGCGGATCCTCCAGAAGGCGGTCGACGAGGCCGAAAAGGCCGGCCTTCTCAAGGACTTCCCCGTCACGGTGCACCGCGGCGCCGGCGCCTACATCTGCGGCGAGGAGACGGGCCTGCTCTCCTCGCTCGAGGGGAACCGCGGCTATCCCAAGATCAAGCCCCCGTTCCCGGCCGTCGAAGGCCTCTTCCGCTGCCCGACGATCGTCAACAACGTCGAGACGCTGATGACGGTGACCCACATCATCAAGAACGGCGCCGAGTGGTTCCGCAAGATGGGGACGGAGAAGAGCCCCGGCATGAAGATCTTCTCGGTCTGCGGCCACGTCGAGCGCCCCGGCAACTACGAGATCCCGCTCAGCGTCCCGCTCAAGGAGGTCATCTACGACCTGGCGGGGGGCATCCGCGGCGGGAAGAACCTGAAGGCGGTCATCCCGGGGGGCCTCTCGGCGCCGATGCTCACGGCCGCCGAAGTGCTCGCCGATCCGCCGCTCCGGATGGACTTCGACGCGCTCGCGGCCGCCAAGACGATGCTCGGCTCCGGGGGGATCATCGTCATCGACCACGAGACCTGCATCGTCGACGCGCTCTGGAATACGCTCCGCTTCTACCACCACGAATCCTGCGGGCAGTGCACGCCCTGCCGCGAGGGCACGGGATGGATCGAGAAGCTCGCCGCCAAGATGGAGCAGGGCCGGGGCCGCAAGGAGGAGATCGGGAAGATCGACGAGGTCGCGTGGGGCATGGTCGGCCGCACGATCTGCGTCCTCGCCGACGCCGCCGCGATGCCGGCGCGCAGCATGGTCACGAAGTTCAAGGCCG
>DATGFI010000069.1:0-5485 GCA_035309205.1 Planctomycetota bacterium
TTCTTGCCCGCGCGGCGAATCGCCTCCAGGGCGGTCTTCCCGCACTCATAGCCGTAGACTGCGTAGCCTTCGGGAATCTTCCCGTACTTCTTCTGGTAGTTCGCGACGAAGGCGGCCCCCTTCCCGGTCAGTCTTTCGGGAGGCAGGCCCCCGAACGTGACGAGCGCGCGATCCTGCAGGTTGTCCGCGCCGGCG
Organism: Planctomycetota bacterium; assembly: GCA_035309205.1. Lineage (GTDB taxonomy): Bacteria > Planctomycetota > MHYJ01 > MHYJ01 > JACPRB01 > JACQFK01. The sequence continues at coordinate 196 of DATGFI010000069.1, forward strand.
GAATCGATGAACGCGTCCTCGAAGCAGCCATCGGGGCACATGAATTTCGCATCCAGACCGACCGCGAGCATGTCCTTGACGAGCTGGCCCGCCTTGGTCTGCGTGGTTCCGCCGAAGTAGATGAGCTGGGGACCGGCCGCCTTGATCTTCGTCATGAGCGGCTTGAACTCCTGGGCTTGGGCGTCGATGCCCTCGTGGCCGAGGACCTTGAGGCCGATCTCCTCCGCGTGCGCCTGGAAGAGGTCGGCGATGCCCTTCCCGTAGACCTCGCGGTCATCGAGGATGAACACCTTAAGAAGACCGAGCTTCTTGGCCCAGTCGGCGGAGACGACACCCTGGATGTCGTCGGCCGGCACACAGCGGACGTAATTGATCTTTCCGGAGGGGCGGTACTTCTCGGGCTCTCCCGGGTCGCCTTTGCCGGGCTTGGTGAGACCAGGCCACGTATTGGCCGGGCTGATCATGAGGATGCCGGCCTGGTTGAGCTTCGGCATGGAGACTTTTGCCGCACCGGAATTGTAGGTACCGATGTAGACCATGACGTCGGGGTCCTTGATCGCCTGGTCCGCGTTGGCGGCTTCTTTCTCTGCCGTCCACTGTCCTGCGGCGGCAGTCGCGTCATCGAGGTCTTCGTACTGGATCGTGATGGCGCCCACTCGGTGGTTGGCCTCTTCGATCGCCATGACGATGCCGTTGACGATGGTGTCGGTTTGGCCGCGGGCGGAGCCGGTGCGCGGGAGGCTCGAGACGATCTTGATGACGTTGGAATCCTGTCCGGCCGCCAGCCCAAAGCAGGCAGGCAGAAGGAGGAGCGTCGCGAAAAAGCGCAACGAGGAGATCTTCATGAATTCCCTTACCTTAAGCCGCGCCTGCCGGGGGGTCAATCAAAACCACCGGCATTCGTACGACGGGAACCGGATCCCGTCTCAGACAACCTTTGGCTCGGTGGCCTTCTGGGTACAAATCGAGACGGATTCGAATTTCCCTTCGGCATGATAGCGCGAGAATGCCGGAGGATCGACCCGGGGGCAACGGGAACCGGTTGCCCGTCGCCGGCGACGTCCGCATGGAAGTCCGGGACCTGCCGTCCCCGAAATGCCCCTGCGTCCATCATGGACAGCTTACCCGGGGTCTGCTAAAGTGGGCCTCCTCATGGCCATCGACCGGGTCACCGTTGAGAAAGTCGCGAAGCTCGCGAGGCTCCAGCTGACGAGCGAGGAGCTCGACCGCTACGGCGTGCAGCTGGGCGCGATCCTGGACTACATCGCCAAGCTGGAGAAGCTCGAGGTGGCCGGTCTCGAGCCGCTCGTACAAGCGGTCGATACTCACAACGTCTTCCGCGACGACGAGCCTCGGCCCAGTCTTTCCCGGGACGCCGCTCTTCAGAACGCTCCCGAGAAAACCGGAGATTTCTTCATCGTCCCCAAGATCATCGAATGACGGACGCCGTCTCGATCCGCCAGGACATCCTCAGCAGGAAGACCACCGCGATGCAGGTGGCCGAGCGGTTCCTTTCGCGCTTGGCCGCCATCGACCCCAAGGTCCGTGCCTTCCTCTCCGTCAACAAGGAAGCCGCCTTCGGCCAAGCGAAAAAGGTCGACGAGAAGATCGCGCGCGGCCAGAGCACGGGGCTCCTGGCCGGAATTCCCGTGGCGGTGAAGGACAACCTCTGCACGACGGACGCGCCGACCACGTGCGGGTCCAAGATCCTCGAGTCCTATCGCGCGCCCTATGATGCGACGGTCGTCCGTCGCCTTCGTGAGGAGGACGCGGTGATCGTCGGGAAGACCAACCTCGACGAATTTGCCATGGGATCGTCCACCGAGAACTCCGCCTTCTTCACGTCCCGTAATCCCTGGAACCTGCAGTGCGTGCCGGGCGGCTCAAGCGGCGGCTCGGCGGCGGCAGTGGCAGCCGGAATGGCGCCGCTCGCGCTCGGGTCCGACACGGGCGGTTCGATCCGGCAGCCGGCGGCGCTCACGGGCACGGTAGGGTTCAAGCCCACTTATGGTCGCGTGTCTCGCTACGGGCTGGTCGCTTACGGATCGAGTCTCGACCAAGTCGGTCCTTTCGGCCGGTCGGTGCGCGACGTGGCGCTCGTCTCGCAAGCGATATCGGGCCACGATCCGATGGATTCGACGAGTGTGAATCTTCCGGTGCCGGATTTCATCGGTCAGCTGGACCGCGACGCCAAAGGACTTAGGCTGGGAATTCCGAAGGAGTACTTCGGCGCCGGTCTCGACGCGGAGATCCGATCGTCGGTTGAGGCGGCGATCTCGGCGCTGGTGGCGGAGGGCGCGACGAAGGTCGAGGTCTCGCTGCCGATGACGGAGTACGCGATTGCGGCCTACTACATCGTGGCTCCCTGCGAGGCGAGTTCGAACCTGGCGCGCTACGACGGGGTGCACTACGGGCACCGGACCAAGGATTACGGGGATGTCCTCAGTCTGATTTCGAAATCCCGGAAGGAAGGCTTCGGGCCGGAGGTCACGCGCCGGATCATCCTGGGGACCTTTGCGCTGTCGAGCGGGTACTACGACGCATACTATAATCGCGCGCTAAAGGTGCGGCGGAAGATCAAGCAGGATTTCGACAAGGCATTCGAATCGTGCGACGTGATCGTGGGGCCGACATCGCCGACGCCCGCGTTCCCGGTGGGAGCGAAGGCGAGCGATCCGTTGTCGATGTACCTGTGTGACGTGTATACCGTGGCCACAAACCTGGCGGGTTTGCCGGGGATTTCGATCCCGTGTGGGCTCACCTCGACCGGTCTTCCGATTGGACTGCAGGTGCAAGGCCGCGTGCTGGACGATCTCGGCGTGCTGCAGGCGGCGCGTGCCTTTGAGCGTGAACTGTCGTTGTCGCTTCCCTGGCCGTCGTTATCGTAGCGACAAGACGCTTTTCGCGTCTTGTCGCTTGATCCGTGCCGGGGTGGCGGAACTGGCAGACGCTGGGGTTTTAAAAACCCCTGGTCCGCAAGGGCCGTGAGGGTTCAAGTCCCTCCCCCGGCACCAACCTATAGGGATTTGATCGCATCCATCAATGAGCCGTAAGAGCTCCAACAGTAGATTGGACCGTCACCCTTCCGATCTCCCATGAACCACTCGTCAGCCTTTTCAATCGTCTCGACCAGGTAAAGACCGCCGACTTGAAGGATCTGCTTCGCTGAGAGTTTCTTTCCGAGACCCTCAGGATGTGCGTGGTCAGGTGCGACAGCAGTGAATACCGGGGTATCCGGCGAGATGAAGTGTGCTTTCGGGTCGCCGGACACGGTTCGGATCCAGGATAGTGAATAGGATTTTGGCTTCAAGGCGTCAGCCAGCCAACTGACTCGACCCGTCGCCTCCCGGATGGCCGACTCAAGACTGTCGATGATGGATTCGGAATATCGACCGAAGGGGATCCAACACTGCTCTTCCTTCTGGAATCTCTCCTCTTCGAACCCAAACGTTCCATTGTCTCGATGAAACACCTGAACCCGAGCATTTCGCTCGGGGCTGTAGATCATTTCAACAATGGTCTGACTCATCCCGCCATTTTGCGCTGGGGCGCTTCAATAATCGATGGTTTTGAAAACCCCTGGTCCGCAAGGGCCATGAGGGTTCAAGTCCCTCCCCCGGCACATATCCCCCCTTCCCCGAGATAGTTCTGCTTCCCTGGTTCATTCCCGCGATTACGTCCGCGTGGGGAGCGTCAGATGTGAGGGACTTCGAGCGAGGATCGTTATGAGGAACCGCGTCTCTGCGGTCGCGGGAACTATCCTCATCGCCTTAGGAGCAAGGTCACTTGAGGCCCGACCTGACGGGCGAGAGGATCTCAAGCGGGCCATCCTCGCGCTGGGGCAGAGCGAGAACTACAGCTGGTCGGTCGTTTCGAAGACTGAGGACCTGAACGATCCCGAGATCGAATTCCGCATGGGAGCGATCCGGGGGGCGACGCGGAAAGACGGATTGACCTATCTCAAGACGGAACTCATACACGAGGAGAAGGAAGTGCTTCTCGAAGGGGCCTACAAAGCGAAATTGCGCACCCTGAGGACGACTCACTTCGATTGGTTGCCCGTGCTCCACGACGGGATGTTCTCGCAGAAGGGGTACGGAGGGACGTTTAAGTTCTACTTCCGTTCCCTGATCGCCCATATTGTCGCGAACTCCAAAAGGCCTACTGAAGAAGCCGAAGAACTTCTCGTTGAGATCCGGGAGCTCAAGGATGAGGGAGAGGGGATCTATTCGGGTGACCTTTCGGGAAAGGCGCTGGAGCAGATGGGCTGGCGGGGTCCAGGAGGGTCGACTGAGGTGGATCGCAAAGGGTCGGCTCGTTTCTGGGTCAAGGAAGGACTGCTCGAGAAGTATGAATACACGCTGAGGGGCAAGAGAGACTATCGACGCGTCGTCGTCGACCGCACGACAACCATCGAAATCACCAAAGTGGGTGCGACCGAGGTCGAGTTGCCCCCGAAGGCTAAAGACCTGCTCAGCACGCCATAGACCTGATCATCATCCGATGGTCAGGGTGACGGTTCCTGCGCAACCGGAACATTGGGTGACCTTCTTTGCTCGAATGGGTATATCCACAATCAATGGTTTTAAAAACCCCTGGTCCGCAAGGGTTCAAGTCCCTCCCCCGGCACCATCAATCGGGTATCCTCCTTGGTAGGCGCCGTCGGCACAGATCCGCAGTGCCATTTCTTTCAGAGTACTGGGATCGTAGCGCCCGATGCGTTCGAGCTTCGTGAAAAGCTGAAGGGCCAAGTCCACAGCAACCAACCAGGCTTTGGCCAGCGCCAAGAGCAGCGCGATCGCGAGTTGAAACAGGAGCCCAAGACCTCGAGACTCCGAGCCTCGGGGCCGTAATGCGTCTGGGCGATGGCTCCCTCCTGGCGGGCGAGTGCGATCGTCTTCCCATCGCCCGCCATCGGTTACTTTCCCGCACCCTCGGACACGCGCTTGATTGTCGTCTTCATGACGACGGGGCCATACGGGCGCCAGCAGGACACGGTGTAGTAGAAGGTCGAGGTCCCGCGGGCCTCGTCCCCCGTGGTGAAGTGGGAAATGATGCTGGGCCAATAGGCGGTGCCCCATTCGTGCTCGCCCCCGGCAGGACAAAGGCCATCGTTCTGAGGATGCTCCTTGGTCACGGCGATGTGGACAAAGTGGCCGTAGCCGCCGTCCTTCCACACATCGAAGATCGTCTGTGGCTCGGTCCAGGGGCCCCACGGGTCTTTTGCGAGCCGCATTTTGATCCCTGCCGGGCTCGTCGGCGCGCTGAATCCGCAGTTGTAGAGGAACAC
>DATGFI010000070.1:0-4339 GCA_035309205.1 Planctomycetota bacterium
CCTTCAATCCCTCGGGGAGCCGCGAGGAGATCGCCCAACGCCTCGAGAAGATGAGCGGCGGCGACGGGCGCTTCGGCCCCACCGGCAAGGGGGACGACTGGATCCGAGTCGGACCCATCAAGCTCTTCCTCGACGGCGGCATGCTCAACGGCAGCGCCTACATGCGGGAGCCCTGGCCCAAAGGCCCCGGCTACCAGGTGATCGAGGACGACTATCGCGGCCTCCTCTTCATCCAGCCCGATCAGCTGCGCGTCGTGCTCGAGGAGGCGGCCAAGCGCGGCTGGCAGATGACCGCGCACACGGCCGGCGAGGGCGCCATGGACGTCCTCCTGGATGCTTACAGCGACACGGACAAGAAAACGCCGATCAAGGACCTCCGCTGGTGCATCACGCACGCGAACTTCCCGTCGCAGCGCAACCTCGAGATCTGCCGGCGCCTGGGCGTCTGCGCCGACGTCCAGCCCGCCTGGCTCTACAAGGACGGGACCACGCTCCTGGGGATGCTCGGCGAGAAGCGGGTGAGATGGTTCCAGCCCTACAAGAGCTGGCTCGAATACACCACGATCGGCGGCGGGAGCGACCACATGATCCGCACCGACTCCTACCGTTCGACGAACCCGTGGAATCCGTGGCTGGGAATCTGGATCACGCTCACGCGCGAGACGGAAGGCGGCGCCAAGCCCAATCCCGAGGAAAAGCTGACGCGCGAGCAGGCCCTCCGGCTCTATACGATCAATAACGCCTACCTGCATCACGAGGAGAAGGACAAGGGAAGCATCGAGGTCGGCAAATACGCGGACTTGATCATCATCGACCGCGACATCCTGAACTGCCCGGTGGATGAGATCCTGCGCACGAAGGTCCTCGCGACCTTGGTCGGCGGAAACGTCGTCTTCGCGCGATAAACGGCCCCGGCCCGGAGCGGCGGAGCGACGCCTGGTGCACCGGCGCCGCGGGCTCCCAATCCCGGGCGGGCTCCGGTCCGGAGCGGATCTTAGAAGCCGCCGGTCAGCGTCTTGAGGATCGTCCCCTGGTTCCCCACCACCCACCCGGTGGCGGCATTTTGGGAACTCCTCGGGCATCCTCCTTTGGCGGTCGGATGGGCAACTCGTTTCACACCGGGGGCGTAATTCACTCTATTATTAACTCGGCACCCCAATTGCGACTCTGGCGCCGTCCTGGATGGAGGCCTCCCATGAACGTTCTGGCTGCCCTGCTCCTGTCGATCGGCGCCGGCGAGGAAGCTTCCTCCGCAGAGCTTCTCGGCTGGCCTGCCCGTCTTTCGGACGAAAGCGCCCCCGGCCTCCAGGAGGACGATCGGAAGAACGAGTTTGCCATCAATGTGAACCTCTGGCCGATCCTCGAGTCGACCCGGCTCCCCACCGGTGAACGCCGCACGGCGCTGTGGCCCCTCTTCCACGTCTCCACCCTTCCCAGCGGCGACACCTATTCCTGGCACGTGCTCAATTTCCTCAAGGGGCCCGACTACCACATGTTCCTCCCCCTGTACTATGTCGTCGACGACGACGTCGGGATCCTTCCCCCCGTCTTCCTGGCCGGGAGAGACTACTGGGCGAGCATCCCCCTCCTGAGCGGCGCCTGGCGCTACGCCGACGGAGACCGCGCGACCTGGATCACTCCGTTCTTCCATGTCACCGAGGGGGGCGACGGCCGGATCCGGAATCTTCACGCGCTCGCCTACTTCCAGGGGGAGAACTCCTGGATCGCGCCGCCGCTCCTCTCCGGCGGCGGAACGTATCCGGATGGATCTCGCGTGCTCTGGGTCACCCCGCTCTTCCACTGGACGACCGACGTCGAAGGCCGGATGAGCAGCATGCACGCGGGATTCTATTTCCAGAGCCCGACGTCCTGGGCGGTTCTTCCCCTCCTCACCTGGCACGGCCAGGGAGAGTCGGGCACGAGCTCCACCTGGGTGACGCCGCTCTTCCACTGGTCCCAGGATCCCGACGGCGGATTTTCCAGCATGCATCTGGGACCGTATCTCTGCGGTCGGGAGTACTGGATGCTGCTCCCGCTGGCGGGTGGAGGAACCACCTCCAACGGGTCGAGCGTCACCTGGATCACGCCGCTCTTCCACGCCACGGTGGACCCGCAGGGAGAGTGGCAGAGCTTTCACGTCGGCCCCTATTTCGACGAGAAGGACTGGTGGATGATTCCCCCGCTTCTCACCTTCGGGTGGACGGACTCCAATCAGGACAAGAGGATGACGACGGCGCTCCTCTTCTGGCTGCACCTGGACGGCCAGAGGGCCCCGGTCTCGTCGACCCTCTTCCCCGTCGCCTTTTGGGTCCGCGATGAGCACTGGTTCGTCCTGCCCCTGATGACGGGGCATTGGAGGTTCTCCGACGGAGCCCAGAGCACCTGGATCTCGCCCTTCTTTCACATCGCCAGCGACAAGGAAGGAGGGATGACCGACTTCCATGTCCTGACTTACTTCGAGGGCGACAACTACTGGACCATCCCGCCGCTCTTCGCCTGGCATGCGACGTATTCGGACGGGACGAAGACGACCTGGCTGACTCCCCTGTTCCATCTCACGCTCGATCCCCAAGGCAACGCCCGGAGCCTGCACGTGGGTCCCTACTTCCAGGGAGAGGGATACTGGGCGGTCCCCCCCCTGCTGTCCTGGCACAAACGCTACGAGGACGGCGTCGAGGCCACCTGGCTCACGCCCCTCTTTCACCTGACCGCCGATGCGCAGGGCTCCTGGTCGAGCCTGCACCTCTTCCCCGCGTTCTTCTACGAGCGCGACTCCTACTGGTCGGTGCCGCCCCTCTTCTCCGGCAGCGGCCGCTATCGGGACGGTTCCTGGACCACCTGGCTGACGCCGCTCGTCCATGCGGGCGGCGACAAGGAAGGTGAGATCGATCGTCTGGACCTGAGTCCCGTGTGGTACTGGTCGAAGGACCACTATTGGGCGATTCCCCCGCTCCTCCTGGCCGGCGGCACGCATGCGGACGGCGCGGAGAGTCTCTGGATCACCCCGCTCTTCCACGACACCGTGGACAAAGGCGGGGAGCTCGAGAGCCTGCACGTCTTCCCGTTCTGGTTCTGGAAGAAGGGCGAATACTGGTCGCTTCCCCCCCTCCTCTCCGGAGGCTTCACCCGGCCAGACGGCTCCCGCCGGACCTGGGTGACCCCGCTCTACCACGACGACTACACCAAGGAGGACGCGCTCGTCTCGCGGCATGTCCTCACCTATTTCGAGGGGCCCGGGTATCAGCATGTCATCCCCTTCTACTGGGACTGGACGACGCGGAACGAGGTCCGTCATACGATGGTGCCGCCTCTCTACTTCCGGACCGAGGAACCCAACGGGGATGTCACCGCCTCGCTCCCCTGGCCCCTCCTTTCCGTCCGCTCCGGCCAGGCCCTCGACGAGTCGATCGGAATGGAACTCCGGCCGTTCCTGGTCCAGAACGCGGGCCAGGATTACGAAGTCAATGTCCTTTGGCGGATGTTCTCCGTCCTGCACGAGGAGAAGTCGACCCGCGTGATGGTCGGGCCCCTCTGGAGATCCGAGAAACCTGACCAGGAGAACGCGATGATGAGCTTCCAGATCCTGGGGGGCCTCTTCGCCCGCGACTGCAACTACGAGACCCAGCGCTACCGCTACCGGCTGCTCTGGGCCATTCCGCTGGGCGCGAATTCGATGGCGCCCTGAGGCCGGATTACCGCGGGTAACAACGCGGCAAATACGGCGTAGAAAGGGCGTGTCCAGGACAGTCGTAGGCGACGATGGGTTCCCTTCCTGCGTTGTTAAACGCAGCGCGAGGGGTCGAAACGATTTGAAGGACCCCCACCCCTCGCCTGGGGGACCGACAGGACCTTCCGAAACTGGACCCGGAAGCCTCGGTGAAGGGGCGGTGTACCGATGCGAGCAGTTCTGACGACCTTGGCCCTAGGCGTGGCGTATACCATTGGTGCCCTCGGCAGTGTCCCGCTCAGCGTGCCCCCCCCTCCGACTCCCCTGGCCGTTCCGGCAATTCCGGTGCCCCTGAATGATCCGTCGATGATGTTTGTGGCCGCTGCCAGATCCGTCGAACCCGCGGTCGTCCGCATCCTGGTGACGGAGGGGGTTCCTGAAGGCGACCCTTGCGGAGAATCCGGGGGTGAGGATGAGAGCGGCAGCGCCGACATCCATCCCGATTCCACACGCGCCTGCGACCGGACCTGGAGTGGCTCGGGAGTGATCATCGATCCAGGAGGGATCGTGCTCACGAGCGCCCACGTCGTGCAGGGCGCAGCCCACATCACCGTACAGCTGAGCGATGCCAGATCGTTGTGTGCGAAGGTGGTTGCGGTGGATGAGACGATC
>DATGFI010000071.1:0-4525 GCA_035309205.1 Planctomycetota bacterium
CGGTAGACAAAGGATTCTCGGGGGACCCCGGACAGAAGGGCTTCGCCGTCCCCGAGCCGGATCGTCTGGATGCCAAAATAGGTCGCGGGTCCCGGAGTATACGAGAACTTGAGCGGATCCTTGCGGGGGACTTCCGATGCCGGCGGGTTCGCCCGCTGGGTGAGGAAGCCCAGGATGGAAGCGGCGGCTTCCCGGCCGTAGGCCATCGACGCGCCGGAAGCGGCTTGAACGTCGTGTTCCTCAGGGGTGGTAAAGGTGCCGGCGTCCTCATTCGCCATCCCCACGAGGAGCACTTTGGGACGGGGCGCTCCGGCGGCTGGGAGCCCTTCCAGAGCCCGGCGGATCCGGCGGCCCATCGTGGTCGTGAATTCCCCCGGAAGCGTCGCGAGCATGAGGTCGCTTCCGATCCGATAGACACCGATCCAGGCGTGATCGGGAAGCGAAGGGAGGACCTGCTGGATCTGTTCCGCTCGGCCAAGCGTCGGGGCCGGGAACTGCAACGAATCCAGAGGATCCCTCTTCGTCCCTTGGCCGGCAACCGCCTGGCGGGGACCGGATCGGAGGTATTCTCGCCAGCCCAAATCGTAGAGCATCGTGCGCCCGTCCTCCGTTCCTCCCAAGGCGGCCGCTCCGATCAGGGGCTCCGGGGGGTTCGGAAACTCGTAGGAGGCGCAGGAGTAGGCCAGATTCCCCAGGAGCGGGCGGGGGGCGGGTGAGCCGGCGAGCGCGAGAACCCCCTGGGCGAGCTTTCCACCCAGGGCTTCCAGATCCTCCCGGTCCTGCCGAGGGGCGGTCGTGACCAGGTCCCCCTCCGCCCCATTGATGAACGCCGCCACGCCGTCGTCCCCCACGCCCTGCGAGCGGGCGAGCTCCTGTTCAATCAGCGTGGAAGCGACCCCGAAGAGATCGCTGTCGTAGAGGGGAAGCGGGGGGCCCAGCGAGCTCGGGTGCACCGCAAAGAACCCGAGAAGGGCGATCGTGTGCTTGGGATCCTGGGCACGGACGGCCCGGATCACGGCGAGGGTGGGATCGACCGCATGATAGGCCTCCAGGGGAGGGCAGGGGACTGGCCCTCCCAGGTCGAGCGATTCGTTCTCCTTCAGGATGTCCTGGCTCTCGGGATTCTGGAGGAAGGCCCGAAGGCTCCGGTTCATCGAGATCCCTCCGAGCGGCGCTTCCGCGTAGCTGAGCTGGGCCGCTTCGGCACTCGATTGGGCGGCGAGGACGGCCTTGGCCAGGCGGTTCACCAGGAATTCGAAGAGGACCGGGTCGTAGCCCGGCCGTGGAGAACCCAGGGTGTTCGTGATGGCGCTGGTCGAGAAGTTCCCCGGGCCATGGGGGGTATGGGTCGCGCAGAAGAGGAGCTGCTCGCGCGACAGGGAAGGACTCTGTCTTCCCACGAGCTCGGCGACTTTGTTTCCGAGCGCGCCGGGAAAGAAGGGGAGATCGCAGGACACCAGAACGAGTTCCGTCCCCTTCGGATCGCGCAGATAGATCGCCCGAGCGTAGAGGCGGTGCCAGACGCCGGCAGCCAGCTGTCCGGCCATTCCGAATCCGCCCATCGGATATCCGGGAGTCGGGGTGATGTCGATCCTGGAGCTGCCGACCTGATAGCCGGAAGAAGCCGGAGGAGGCGAGGAGGGCGGCGGAAGTTCAACCTGGAACGCGGTGCAGGAAGATCCCCAGAGTGAAAGCCAGAGGATCAGCCCAAGTCGAGTGCGGCCGCAGAGGCGCTGCCGGGTATCACCCCCCGGGCTGCGCGGCGAGTTCCCGTCTGACAGGGGAATTCCCAGATTCTCTTGGAGACGACGATTCACGGGCTTCTTCCTTCCTGAGGGTCTCCCGAATCCCGTCCGGAGCCTCGCGGGAGGTTCAGGGACGGTCCGGAACTCCTCGATCATTTCTTCTTCTTTTTCCGGCGCTCGCGGATTTTTCTGGCGACGAGATCGAGATATTGCTTCGCGTCCGAGTGAGTCCGGACGGCGGCGCGCTGGGCCTTGATGGCGGGATGAGCAGAGGAAGGGCTCATCTCCTGGTGGCAGGCCTGGGCGAGATCGAGCATGGACTTCTGACCCTCCGAAAGCGGAGCGCTCGGTGGAACTCCGGCGGGGAGCGCGGCGGGCGCCCGGAAAGCCGTCAGCGGGGCCGGAGCGGGCAGGGTCATCGGGGCATCTTCGGGTGAACAGCGCGGGTCGTCGAGCGTGATCGCGACGTCCAGAGTATGCGCGGCCCGGTCGCGATCGGTCAGCGTCTTGAGCTGGAAGCGCTTGGCGAGCGTGGCGGGGATGGAGGAGTGATCATAGACCGTGGTGCCTTCGCTGGGATCGCTCCCGATCACCTGTCCGGCTTTCGTATAGGCCGAAACCACGATCGCCGGCACCCGAACCCCGAGCCGCTCGAAGTGAAAGGCCCGGCCGGGAGTGGCATACGGGGACTTGTCGCCCGGAGGAACGGCGACCGGCGGAACGACGTGATCGTAGAATCCCCCGTGCTCGTCGAAGACGACGACCAGCATCACGGATTCCCAGTACGGGGACTGGCGCAGGGTCTGATACACCCGGGCGACCAGCTTCTCTCCTTCCCGGATGTCATTGAGCGGATGCATCGAATCGCCTTCGGCATAGTTGCTGCCCGTGGCGTAATCGGGCTCGATGAATGTGTAATCCGTCAGAAGCCCGGCCTTGACGTCGGCCTCGAAGTTCTCCATCTCCCGGAAGTTGTCGACGCCTTGCGCGTCCCGGAATGGATCGAGTTTCGTGTCCAGCAGATTCTGCCGGAGACTCTGGATGCCGGCAACCTGGGGGAGATCCGTGTAGTAGATGCTCCAGGAATGCCCCGCTTTCTCCAGGAGGTCGTAGACGGTGCCGCGATCGAACTCGAATCCCTCGAGAATCGCCCCGGTCGTGGGGCTATCGGAGAGTCCGCCCGAGCTTGCGGCGTGGACGAAGAAGCGATTGGGCCAGGTGGGCCCCGGGATCGACGAGTGCCAGTAGTTGAAGACGGCGTATTGCCGCGCGAGCGTGGAGAGCACCGGAACCTGATCCTTCGTCAGGTATTCCATGACGGTCCGGGGCGAAACGGTCTTCTGAGGGGTGCTGGCCGTCTGGGCCGCCGGTGCGGCGCTACAGACGAAGCCTTCCATCTTGGGCGGGGACGAAGGGACAAAACTTTCGGGCACGGGAACCGGGACGTCCGGCGCGAAGAGCTGGATCTGGACGTCGGGAAATTCGTGCGGAGGGTCGTACAGCATGGCGGGGGACTCGGCGGGCTGAAGCGTGATGGGAGCGGGGGAGGGATGGTAGGGATCCGCCGGTATGCTCGCCGCCGCAGTCTTCACCCCGTCGATCCGCGGGTCGTCCAGCTGCAGATGTCCCAGGACGAAATCGAACGATCGGTTCTCGAGCATAAGCACAACGACGTGATCGATCCGGGAAAAGGAATCTGACAGCATGAAGGGATCCGCCATAGGCTCCTCTCTCTCTATCCCAGCACCGGGGGAGGGCGAGACGATGTCGAACGGGTAGGGATGGGCGACGGGACGGCCGCTCAATTCCGAAGCGAGGCATGCGGATGATCCGCCCTCCCACCCCGGTCGCGACTTCGGCGATGCTAATGCCTTCGAAAGAATCTGTCAATCCATGACTTAGTGGGTAAGCGGTCGGCAATCGACATCCCGAGCGCAACTGCGAATGGTCTGCGATTTATAATGTTAGGGAGGACTTAGCAGCTACCCCATGCCCCCCTGTCTCTGCGAGGTATCCATCAATTACGGATGGGAAAGCGACGATGGCTTTCCTCGGGGTGTGAGTCTCGATCGACGAACCTCGAGTGAAGTTTATGGGGAGCTGAACATTCTTTTGACGGTGGAATCCATTCGCTACGAGCTTGCGGTGACGGAAGTCGCAGATGGCTTGAATACTATGTTCTTGGAGCTACTCAACGTTCTTGCGGCTTGCTGTGAAGACGCTGAAGAGCGCAATTGTGGCTTTTACCGAGACTTCTCCATGCGGAGAGAGGGAGCGCGCCTGCTAATACAGAATAATCACTGGTTTAACCCAGATAAGACGCAATTTGAAACCTCGACGGAGGGACTGCGTTGCTTCAGTGTCGACCTGAAAGATATCGTTCGGCGGTCATTCCTCGCGGCGCACAACTTTCACGCTGAAATGATCGCCGCGATCGGATCGGGCCACACGGAGATTATGGCCCCCTTCAAATCGGCCGTCGATGAATGCGAGGCCAGAGCGATGAAGGCCTTATAATTGCTCCGCGCCCTTTTGGGCGACACTGGGATGTGTCACCCCCGCAAATCCGCCAATAAGTTTCCGGCGGGTATCGGTAGTCCTGTGTGCGCCAAAAGCGAGCATCCAATCCGATGCTGGCACAGGCTTTGCAAAGGTTAAGGAATTCTCCGGCAAGCCATTTCTTTCGGGACATGCCGAATCGATTGGTAGCCGTTTACCATCCATTGACCATTAGGCCCGCCCAGGACTCCAAGGTTACGGGACTGCAGTTCTACGCTCCG
>DATGFI010000072.1:0-5064 GCA_035309205.1 Planctomycetota bacterium
CGCCCGGGACGCACGAGTATTCCCTCTGCGGGGACGCTCGCTGGGCCGTCCACACCTTCTCGTCGTTCGACCGCCCCCCCGTCACGGAGCTGGTGGAACTCCCCTCCCATCGCGTCCATCTCAAGCTGGCCGACAACGCGAAGCTCCGGGGCAAGCTCGACTCACTGCACCTCGCCCCGACCGAGTTCCTCCGCGTCGACATCGGCGAAGGCGTGGCCCTCGACGGCTGGTGCATCAAGCCCGCAAACCTCGATCCCCGAAGGAAATACCCGCTCCTCGTCCACGTCTACGGCGAGCCGGCGGGACAGACCGTGCTCGACCACTGGGGCGGCTCGTCGATGCTGTGGCACCAGCTGCTGGCCCAGCAAGGATACGTCGTCATGAGCTTCGACAACCGGGGGACCCCGGCGCCGCGGGGGCGCGCCTGGCGGAAGAGCGTGTACCGGAAGATCGGAATCGTGGCGTCGCAGGATCAGGCGGCGGCCGTCCGGAAAGTCCTGGAGGAACGGCCCTACCTCGACCCCGCCCGGGTGGGCGTCTGGGGATGGAGCGGCGGCGGCTCCATGAGCCTGAACGCGATCTTCCGGTACCCGGACCTCTACCGGACGGCCATCGCGATCGCGTCGGTGCCCAACCAGCGCGGCTACGACACGATCTACCAGGAGCGGTACATGGGTCTGCCGGAGGACAACGGTACGGGCTATCGTGACGGATCGCCGATCACGTTCGCGAAGCAGCTTCGGGGCAGCCTGCTCCTCATTCACGGGACCGGGGACGACAACTGCCACTACGCCACAGCGGAACTCCTCATCGACGAGCTCGTGCGGCACCATAAGCAGTTCACCATGTTCGCCTATCCGAACCGGAGACATTCGATCTCTGAGGGCGAGAACACCACCCGGCATTTGCGGGAGCTCATGACCCGTTTTCTCCTGGAGAAGCTTCCGCCGAACGGGGCCGCGGAAGTTCGGTGAATCGTCCCGCCCCGGCGCCCGCGCGCCATCCTCCGGGCCTCTCGACCCTCTTCTTCACCGAGATGTGGGAGCGCTTCAGCTACTACGGGATGCGCGCGTTCCTCGTGCTTTTCATGGTGACGCCC
Organism: Planctomycetota bacterium; assembly: GCA_035309205.1. Classification (GTDB taxonomy): domain Bacteria; phylum Planctomycetota; class MHYJ01; order MHYJ01; family JACPRB01; genus JACQFK01. The sequence continues at coordinate 1,100 of DATGFI010000072.1, forward strand.
GCGGCTGCGGGCGGCCTGGGCTTCTCCGACTCGCGCGCCGGCATGATCTACGGCCTCTACACCTCGATGGTCTACCTCCTGAGCGTCCCCGGAGGATGGCTGGCGGACCGCTACATGGGCCAGGAGCGGGCGGTCCTCATCGGCGGCGTCCTCATCATGTCCGGCCACATCAGCCTGGCCCTGCCGGCGGTTCCGACCTTCTACCTGGGACTTTGCCTGGTCGCCGTGGGAACCGGGATGCTCAAGCCAAACATCAGCACCCTGGTCGGACGCCTTTATGAGAAGGAGGACGGCCGACGCGACGCCGGGTTCACGATATTCTACATGGGCATCAATTTGGGGGCCTTCGCCGCGCCGCTGGTGTGTGGCACATGGTTGGCGGAAAGCGAAGGCTTCCGCGAATGGCTGAAAGGCCGGGGGCTTCCCCCTTCGACGGTCTGGCATTTCGCCTTCGGAGCCGCCGCGGTCGGCATGATGCTCGGTCTCGCCCAATACGTCCTCGGCCTGAACCGTCTGGGCGGCGCCCGGCTTTCTCCTCCCCGGATCCCGGGGAGCCCTCGCGCCCGCGCGGTCGGGCTGATCCTGGGAGCAGTCCTTCTAGTGGTCGCCGTCCTGGTGGCGCGCTCCGGAGCGTTCAACCTGAACGCGGAACAAGTGAGCAGGACCTTCGACATCCTCCTTCCGCTCGTGTCCGTTGGCTCCCTGGCCCTCATCTTCGGGTTCGGCACGGATTCGGTGCGGGAGAAGCGGCGCATGATCGTCATCTCGATCCTCTTCGGAGCCTCCGCGCTCTTCTGGGGCTGCTTTGAACAGGCCGGGTCGACGCTGACGCTCTTCGCCGCCCGGCACACGGATCGCCGGATCTTCGGGCACTCGTTCGGAGCGACCGCGTACCAGTCGCTCAATTCCCTCTTCGTCGTCCTCCTGGCGCCGGTGTTTGCGGCCCTCTGGGCGCGACTGGCAAATACGGGCCGCGAGCCGTCCACCCCCACCAAGTTCGGGCTCGCGATGCTCTGCGTGGGCCTGGGCTTCCTCGTCCTTATACCGGCCTCCGGAATAGTCCAGCGGGGCGGGCTCGCAGGTCCGCAGTGGCTCGCGCTGCTCTACCTTCTGCACACCGCCGGCGAGCTCTGCCTGAGTCCGGTGGGACTCTCGGCCATGACCCGGCTGGCCCCACGGAGGACGCTCAGCCTGATCATGGGGATCTGGTTCTTGGCAACCTCGCTCGGCAATTACATGGCCGGCCGCGCCGTCGGGCTCACGCAAACGATGCCCTTGGGACGTTTCTTCTTCTGGATGACCGTCGTTCCCGGATCGATCGGCGGATTACTGCTTCTGCTGGCCAGGCCCCTAGGTTACCTGCAGGCTGAGGAAACGGGTTCCCCGATTATGGCGGAACCTCACGCCGGGTCCGACGGGATTGGCATGGAGTGAAACGATCCGACTGACCCGAACTCCGTCGAATATTCCTCCCTCACCCTTCCCCTTTCGTCGACCCTAGGGAGGGACCTGTCCTGTCACTGTGGAATCGGCAAGTCCATCATCAGCGCGCGCACATGCTTCACGGGCGGGGAGCCGTACGACAGCACCGCATCGTGGTACTTCTTCAGCGTGAAGGATCCTCCCCAGGCCTTTTGCACCTCGCGGCGCAGGTCCGCGTGCTCCTGGTAGCCGACGAAATAGGTCGACAGCTGCGCGCTGGTGAGCTGCGCCCGAACCCACTTGGCGGCGGCCTCGCGTTCCTCTTGAAACGTGTCCTCGATCATGAGCTTCATCGCCTCATCGCGCGTCATGGTTCCCGCGTGAACGGACTGATCCAGAATCGCATTCGCGATTCCGCGCAAGTACCACTTGCGCGCAATGAGCTTCATGAGCGGATCCCCTCCGTAGTAGCCCTCGTCAGCCATCATCTGCTCTGTGTAAATGGCCCATCCTTCGATGAAGGGTCCCGAGGAAAGCACCGCACGCAAGGTCGTCGAGCGGCGGTTCGAGTGGGCCAGCTGCAAGTAATGACCAGGCATCGCCTCGTGAATGGTGAGATCATGCAGCGAGCGCGTGTTGTATTCCCGCAGGAAGGATCGGATGTGCGTGTCGTTCCACTCGTCGGGAATCGGCGAAACGGCGTAGAACGTCTTCTGTCCGGCGTCGAGCGGACCCGGCGCATCGCAGTAGGCCAGCGATACCCCCCGCTGGAATTCCGGCATGACGATGATTTCGATCGGATCATCGGGAACCGTCACCAGATCGCGCTCCTTGACGAATCGAGTGGTGGCCTCGAGCGCCTGCCGTGCACGCTCCACCAGCTTCCCTGCTTCGGGCGTTTCGCGGTAGGCCACCTCGAGGGCGGCCCGCACCACGGCCTGCTTGAATTCCGCGGTGGGACTCACGGGAACCTTGGTGTACGGGTACTCCTTCAAATACACCTCCTTCGCAAGCAAGTACAACTCCTCCCGCACGCGGGCAAGCTCGGATTGCGCCCTCTCGAGGACGTCCTGCCGGGAAAGCCTCGACTGAAGCATGAAGGCCAGCTTCTGGTCGAACCGCTCGGCGCCCAGGCGGAACTCTCCGGCCGCCCGGGGCAGGAGGTCCTTTTCGAGCCAGGTTTGATGCTCTTCAATGGCGGCGCGGGCGGCCGTCATGGCTCGCTCAATCCGGTCGCGGAGCGCGGGAGCCAGCGCTCCGAGCCGCGGCTTCACGAGGAGGTCGAGCGTCGACAGCACCCCTCGGTTTTGCTTCACCGCCGTCTCCGCATGAATGCGGGGCACCCGGTCGGCGGCGAGCGTCGAGCGCACCTCGCGCAGGTACCTCGGGAACTGTTCGAGACGAGACGCCGCGCTCTCCAGCCGCTTCTCGACCGGCGCAAACTCCCGAGCCATGAGACTGTACACGGCGCTCCCGGCGAGTTCGGTGTACCGGAGCGGATTCCAGGACCATTCCTTCAGGACCCGGATCCCCCAGATCCCGAAGCGCACCTCGTGCTCCAGGAGCGTTGCATCCACCTGGTTTGCGCGGGAGAGTTCCGATCGCGGGATCCTCGCCAATTCGGCAAGAACCTCTTCGTTGAAGCGGGCGGTGCGCTCTCGAGCTTCCGGCGTAATCTCGTCCAGTTCACCGTCGAAGCGATGGTCGCCAAGCCCCGTGGCGCCGACCGGGGAGTGCTGTGGAAACTCCCGCAAGTATCGCCGGGTGAGCGCCGCGAAGGCCTTGTCCGCCACGGACTCGGCAGGTTCCGTCGCCGAAGCCGAACCACAGGCCATCAGGGGGGTCACCATCCAGCACCACCTCGACATGTTCATTCGCATCCGCCGGTTCCATGAACCCATGAGCGCGGCCGCGCCCGCCTTCCGATGGACTGGAGTCTAGGGCAGAGGTTCCCCGCGGATCAAGCCGGAAGGGCTCGCCAAACGCGTCAACATGGTGCTTATCTGCGTCAAGAGGGGCCTCCTTAGTCGAACCGGTCGGGGTGCAGGAGAGAGAGGTCGAACGCGGAGGTCTCGCGGGCGGCGATCTGGGCGACGAGCAGTCCTGTGATCGGGCCGAGCGACATGCCGATCATCGCGTGGCCGGTGGCGAGGATGAGGTTGTCGAAGGCCGAAGGCCGGCCCAGAATCGGGAGACCGTCCGGCGTACAAGGGCGCAGGCCGCGCCAGACCTCGAGCTCCGGAAGGCCGTCGAGGCCGGTCAGCCACTCACGGGCGCCTCGGCGGATCGCGTCGACGCGCTTCTCGTTGATCGAAAGGTCGAGGCCCGCGAGCTCGAGGGTCCCGGCCAGACGGAGGTGCGGCCCCATCGGCGTCACCGCAATCTTCGACTCCATTAGAAGCAGCGGGACCTGAGGGAGCGCGGCGGGCGCGGTCATCGTGATGCTGTAGCCCTTCGCGGGCTGGATCGGGATTCGGAGCCCGAGGTCACGGGCGACACCGGACGACCAGGAACCGGCCGCCAGGACGATTTCGTCGGCGGCG
>DATGFI010000073.1:0-2285 GCA_035309205.1 Planctomycetota bacterium
TTCTCTTCGCAGATCCGGACATCCTGGCCCGGTTCTTCTCCCGGAGCCAGACGCAGCTGGACGCTGGACTTTCCCCGCTCATTGTAGGCTTCAGCGAATTCCGGATCCTCCGCGACCGCGCGGCTATAGAATTCCATCGCCGTCCTGTAGTCTCCTGCCCGGGCGGCCTTACGCCCCCTCTCCACCAGCGTGCGGGCCTCCTCCGCCGGAACCACTTCCTTGCCGGCGCAGCCTGAACACGCTAACACCAAAGCGGCCATCCCGGCCATCGCGCGCGCCCGCGTCATCGCAGTTCCCTCTTCTTGGAATGGTTCCGAACCCCTGAGCTGCGCCTACTTCCGGACCCGTTCGAGCCACCGGTCGCTTTCCGACTCGATGTCGCGAACGTCGATATACCTCATGTGCGCTTTCTCGAGCTGGGTGATCTCCTCCAGTTCCGCTTCGGTAAAGACCACATAGGGAGTCAGGAAGATCATGAGCTCGCGCTTGGTGACGGTCCTCGTCGTGTTCGAGAAGAGAAGGCCGAGAAGCGGAATGTCCCCGAGCACGGGGACCTTCTGGACGGTATCGTCGTAGGAATCGTGGATCATTCCGCCGATGACCACGGTGGTCCCGTTCCGGACGGCCACGGTCGTCTGCGCGCTGTTCAGATCGAACGTGGGGGAGCTCACTCCGTTTCCCAGCGGCACGGATTCGGCCTGGGAGGCCACATCGGAAATCTCGGGCGCCACCACCATCGTCACCAACCCGTCCGGATGGATGTGAGGAGTGACGTTCAGAATGATGCCCACATTTGTGTAGGCAACCGAATTGATGGCCGTGCCCGAGATCGAGCTGATCTGGGTGTTGGTGATACGCGGCACCGATTGACCCACGTTGATATTGGCAGTCTGGTTGTCCAGCACCAGGATCCTCGGGGTTGCCAGGACCTTGAGCTTTCCCTCCGAAGCGAAGAGGTTGAGCGTCGACTGGTATTTCCCGTTGTCCGCCGTCAGCGAGTACGTCCCGCCGGAGGTCGACAGCGGGAATGCGGTGCTGAACTTGTTGAGGCTCTGGGTGCTGTTGGAGGGCGTCATCTTGTTTTCCCAGAAGCCTTCCACCCCGAACTGAATGCTGTTGTCGATCGTCACATCCGCGATCAGCACCTTGATGAGCACCTGCGGGCGGATGCGATCGAGCTCCTGGAACATGTTCTGCATCGCCATGAAATTGCGCGGCGATGTCCGAACGATGAGCGAGTTCGTGGTGGGATCGGCTTGCAGGTCCACGTTGCCCTCCACGTTGCGGTGTCCCTCCTCCTGGGGCCCCAAGGGGGGGCCCGGAGTCGCGTCCTGGGGACCTTCCAGAGGCCCCAGGTTGCCGAATCGGGCGCCGCCGATGCCGGAAGGACCGCCGCCCCCGGCTCCGAAGCCGCTGCTGTTGCCGCTGAGGGAGGAACTCTGCTGCATTCCGCTGAAGGGACCCTGGTTCTGGTTCGGCCTGGCATTCTGCTGCATGCCGCTCATGGTCCCCTGGGGCCACCGGAGAAGGCTCTGCAGCGGGGTCGCCAGGCTTGCCGCGTCGGCGTTCTTGAACTTGTAGACGAACGTGCTGACGGCCTCTGTGGGATCCTGATCCAGCTGCTTGACGACCGCATCCACGATCTGGATGTACGACTTCGACGCCTTCACGACCACGGACCGGGTCCGGACGTCCGCCGCGATCTCCACTTCCTGGCTGGGAAGCAGCTGACCCGTCACTCCGGCCGTCGTCCCCGCCATCGTCACCCCCGGGCCGCCTCCGCGTCCCTGATTGTTGCCGGTCGGCGTCTGGCCGGTGGATTGGGTAGCCTTGATCTGGGGCTGGAAGAGCGAAGTCAGGATGGCGGCCATTTGCGTCGCGTCGGCGTTCTCGAGCTTGTAGACCTTCACTTCGAGAAGGTCATTCACCTGCCGGTCGATTTCCGTCATGACCGCGTCGATCAGGACCAGGCGCGTTTCGCTGGCCGCCACCAGAATGGAGTTCGTCCTCAGATCGGGAACGGCGCGAACCTCCTTGGTGGCGCCCTGCTGATCCTGCTGAGCCCCCACTCCCTGAGCCGCCATCCAGACGGGGATTCCGCGGTTTCCCGAACGATTCTGTTGATTGGCGTTGGTGGGGGTCTCGCCGAAGAGATCGTTCACCAGCTTTGCCACGGCAGTGGCGTCCGCATATCGCAGGGAATAGAGTTTGAGCTTGACGGCCGAAGCGGTCTTGTCGTCCAAACGAATGACCAGATCCTCGATCAGCTTCATATTGTCTTCGGT
>DATGFI010000074.1:0-2485 GCA_035309205.1 Planctomycetota bacterium
GGAGGCTTCCAGGGGATCGATCTCCGCGACCGGCCCCTTCTTGGCCAGCGGCTCCGTGATCCGGGGGTCCTCGGATCCCGCTCGGACGGACTCCCGCGCGTGGCGCACCGGGGCGGTCACCGAGGCCCCTGGGCGAAGGAAGAGCAGGATCCCGAGGACCGCCAGTAGGATCGACCCCGCCAAGAGGACGATCCGACGAAGCCCCTTTTGAGAATCGAACGAAATCCGGCTCATGGACATCTCCGAGCTTCTGAAGCGCCCGATTGATGATCGCCGCTCACCCCGGCCTCCCGTAATTCACTTTTGAATTACCCTCTTCCCTATCGTTTTTTTCTATTGCGGCTTGAACTTTGCGAACAGTTTGAGGAGCTTCTCCGACAACCTGTCTTTCCATCGCGCATCGATCTTGGGGTCGAACCCGTAGGCCCGGGTCGCGGAGACGCGGGCGGATTCCATCGCTTCGGAGTCGCTCTTGGCGGAGAGATAGGCCTCCGTCGCTGCGGCCATCGCTTTGGCGAAAAGAGCTCGCGCGCGGAGTCCCGCCGTCAGCGTGCCGAAGTTCGCCTCTGTGGACAGCTGCTCCAGGTTGCCCTGAAGCTTGAGGAGCGCCTCCACGTTTCCCAGGGTATCGCCGTCCAACAGCGCCATTTCGGCCTCCACGATGGGAGCCGTCAGACGCTCGCGCTCCTTGGCCCCTGCCCGGATCGCCTTGGCAAGGTCCTCGATCTGACGTTCCTGAGTGCCCACATCGTTGAGGAGGGTTTCCTTCACGTCCTTCTGCGTCTGCTGGTCCGCGGCGGCCCGGCCCTTCCCGGAGGCCTCCACGGACGACCGGACGACGGCCTCCGCCGTCTTGAGATCGAGCACGTCCTCGGAGCCGCCCGCGATGTCTTTCAGCTTTCCCAGACGGGTCGTCTGCGCCAGGTGGCGCGCGGCCCTGAAACCGGAAGGAAGGCTGATCGTCAGCGCTTCCAGGCCCGCCGCGTCGAAGGCATCGGCCGCCCGGATGACGGCCTCGCCGGGCAGGGAGGCGGCCGTCCTCACGGTGTCGGCTTCCTTTTCCCACAAAGCGATGAACCGGGTGGCCCACTGGAACGTCGGTCCGCTGGTTTCCGACACCAAGTCGGGCAGAAGCGCGGACTTGAGCAAAGGCGCGATGGTTTCTCCCCGGGTGACCGGATCCATGAGGAGCACGTCGCTGAGTCGCTGCGCCAATTGAGCCTCGTAGCGCTGGATGGTCGCCTTCTGTTTGATCTTGAGGGCCGCGAGGACTTCGTCGAGCTCCTTGAGCCTGGTCTTGTACTTCCCCACGGCCGCACCGTGCTCCTTGAAGGCCTCGACGAAGCGCTCGTTCGTGCCGAGCACTTCGATCTTGGTCTTCGCCGCCGAGAAGGATCCGTCGAGCGCAATCGCTTCCTGGACGACCGTCAGCTTGCTCTTGGCTTCCTCCAGACGGACCGAAGCCTCCGGATGCCGGCTCTGGCTCAAATGGCTGACCGCGTCGGCCAGCAGGTCCCGCTGGGCGAAGACGGAGGCCTCCACCTCAGACTGGAAGAGCCGGGCGCGGCCCCACTCGTAGTAGGGATAGTACTCGTGCCGGCGCCGGGAGGTATCGTCCCGGTACTTGAGCTGTTCCGTCTCTTCGCCGACCAGCTGGAGCGCTGACTTGAGCAGCGTCACCGCCTCCTCGTAGCGCTCGGCCTGGAGAGCGTCCTTCGCCTGGCGGTAGGAATTCCCCGCCTCGGCGACGCCGTCGCCGGTTTCCAGGGCCAGAACGAGCAGGATCGAGAGCATGCGAACTCCGTCAGAAATCGATGGCCACGCCGACCGTCCCCAGGATGGTGCTGCTCCCGGAGCTGCCCAGGATGTACTCGGGCGAAATCGTGATGGTCACCGACCGCGAGATCGTCCAGCCGGCGGTGAGACCGACCATGGGCCCGATTCCGTCCTTCAGGTCCGTCACCCCGCCGTACGTGGTGTATTCAACACCCGCGCGCACGATCACCATCCACGTCGTGTTCCGGATGAAAGAGTAATCCGCTCCCACGGCGAGGGACAGCGCGGCCCCGCTGGGCTTGGTCACCGAGGGGGTGATCGTCCGCTTGATGGAGGCGAAGGCGAGTTCGGCGAAGGCCCCGAAATAGTCGCCGTCAGGGTTGGACGACGGCGACAGCCAGGGCAAGGGCGCCCGTCCCTCCAAGACGAACGCCGGACTCGGGTTGATGTGGTAATCCTTGCTGTACATCGCCATCCCGGCCCGGACGTGGAGCTCCAACCAGTCAAAATCGATCCAAGGAGTCCCCGCCTCCGGTGCGGGCTGGAGCGGGCTGTCCGGGCGATGAGGGGTGGGATCCTCCTGCTGCGGAGTCTCCGCAGGTTCGCCGTCGCCTCCGATGCGACGTTCGAGATCGGCGAGCGCTTCGGCGCGGCCCGCGTCGACCGGCGAAGCAGCGGGATCATCCGGCCCGGCGGCCAAGCCCAGAAG
>DATGFI010000075.1:0-8539 GCA_035309205.1 Planctomycetota bacterium
TCGTCCGGCAGAGCGATTCGGGGTCGATCTGAGCCTCTTCGTCGCCGACGAGCTGGCCCAGGTCGTATTTCGGAAGACCCACGACGATCTGACGGCGCAGCTTCGAGCCGTAGCCGCGTCCCAGGAGTTCGTGGTTGACGAGCTCGCGGATGAGCGAGGTCGAGATGCGGCGCTGGCCCAGCCGGAAGATCTTCTGCTCGACGGCTCCCGCGATTTCGGTCGCGGCCTGCGCCTCGAGTCCCGCCTCCTTCGTCAGCGCGGCGATGATGCGGTCGCGGCCCCAGGGGGCGACCTCGCCAGTCGTCGCGCCGTCGACCAGGAGCAGGTTCGACGGGAACAGGTCCTCGGTCGGCGGAGCGGCCGGGGCCTCGGCGGGCTGGCCCTTCTTCTCGCGGTGGACGATGTAGGCCCGCGCGATGGGCGCATTGCCGGTGTCGAAAAGGATCTTCTCGACGAGCTGCTGGATCTCCTGGCTGGACGGGGAACCGCGCTCGTGGTAGCGCTCGAGGTACATCGTGACCACGCTCGCCAGGTCGCGACCAATGGTCCCGTTGTCCAGACCGGAAGCACGCGCCGCCTTGGCGATGGCTTCCGCAATCTTCTGCTCGTCGTACGGCGCGACGGAGCCGTCGCGCTTCCGTACGGACTCGATTTTCCGGATCGGCATGCCCCTTCTCTACCCCAGCTACCCCGGCCCTTAGTGTACCCCGCGCCCCCCGATTTTGCTCAGGCCCGAACGCCGCCCTTCAGCATCGGCTTGAGCTCCCGCATGAACTCATTGACGTCCTTGAACTCTCGGTACACGGACGCGAAGCGCACGTACGCCACATGATCGACGCCCTTCAGCTCCCTCATCACGAGGTCACCGATTTTCGTCGACTTTACTTCCCGGTCATAGTTCTCGTAAAGCTCGATCTCAATGCGATTGACGATGTCCTCGATCGTCTGCAACGACACGGGCCGCTTTTTGCAGGAGGTCAGGAGCCCGCGCTTGATCTTCTCCCGGTCGAACACGTCGCGCCGTCCGTCCTTCTTGATCACGTACAGGGTGATTTCCTCGACCTTCTCGTACGTCGTGAACCGCTTCTTGCAGGCGAGGCATTCCCGGCGCCGCCGCACGGTTGCGCCGGCGTTGGCCGAGCGCGAGTCAATGACCTTGTCGTGGTCTTTTTTGCAGAACGGACAGCGCATGAGAAGGAGCTACTGTAGAGGCAGTGCAAATTATTGTCAAGACAACCCCGGCGCGAAGCGCTCGGGACGTGAGAGGTCGCCTGTCCTCACTTTCCCAGGCAGAAGCGGGAGAAAATCCGGTCGAGCAGGTCTTCGTCGGTGGAATGCCCCGAGATCCCGCCCAGCGCGGAAAGCGCCGCGCGCAGATCGGCTGAAACGAACTCCATCCCCAGACCCGGGGCCGCCGCGGTCGCGCGGTCCAGCGCTGCTTCCGCCTCCTGCAGCAGAGCGGCCTGGCGCAGGCTCAGCCGAAACCGCGCGCCCGGCCGATCCTCACCGCCGAGCCGGCGGGCGATCTTCCGGCGCAGCTCGGAAAGCCCTTCTCCCGTCCGGGCGGAAGTCCAGACCAGCTCGCGCAAGGTGAAGCCCCCCGGGACCGGATCAGTGCGGCCCAGATCCGCCTTACTGAGGACCAGGATTGCCGGACGGCCCTTCGGCTCGATCGATCGCGACGCCTCGGCCCGGGTCCCGTCGACGACGAAGAGCAGGAGATCCGCCCTGCGGACCGCCTCCCGGGAACGACGCACCGCCTCGCCGTCCAGGCCGGACATCTCCGACTCCCCGGGCGCGTCCAGGAGGCGGACCGGGAAGCCGACGTCCAGCTCCGCCGTGAGCACGTCGCGCGTCGTCCCCGCCAGCTCTGACACGATCGCGTCGGAGCCGCTGAGCGCGTTAAAGAGCGCGGATTTCCCGGCATTGGCCAGGCCGTAGAGGGCGACCGTCGGGCGCTGGTCGGATGTTCTCCGGGCGGCCGTCTCCGACATCAAGGCGCGGAGCGCGGCCAGGGCCGCCCTGCCGCGTCGAAGCGCATGGGCCACCGGGAGGATCTCGATGTCCTGATCGATGAAATCGATCGCCGCCTCGGCGTCGGCGCACAGATCCAGGAGCTCGCCCTCGATGGTGGCCAGGCGCCTGGAAAACGTCCCCTCCAGCTGATCGAGCGCCGCCCGGCGCTCCTCCTCGCCTTCGGCCGAAATGAGCTGCTCGACCGCTTCGGCCTGCGTCAGGTCGAGGCGGCCGCTCAGGAAGGCACGCAGAGTGAATTCGCCGGGCTTCGCCGGCCGCGCCCCCCGGTCCAGGAGCGAGCGCAGGAGCCGCTCGACCAGGGGAGGCGACGCGGGGAGGTGGATCTCGACGAGATCCTCCCGAGTATAGGTGTGGGGCGCACGCCAGACGACCGCGCCCGGGAGGCCGCCGCCGATCTGGACGGCGCGGGCACCGCTCAGCCGGACGACGGCCCTCAGGCCCGAGCCCGGCGGAGTCGAGAGCGCAACAATCGTCTCCGCGTCAGCGGACAAAGTTCTTCAGCTTGTCCTTCGCATCCTCGTCGAGGCTGTCGAACTTGACCGCTAGGGCGAATTCGTCCTCGTTGTCGGAGAAGCGGACCAGCTTGCAGCGGGCCTTGAACCCCTTCAGCTTGCCCTCATCCACCTCGACATTGAACTTGAAGCGGTCCATGGGCAAGGTTTTCTTCTTCGTGCGGAAGTTCCGCAGAAGCATGCCCGACATCGAGATCTCGTCGATGTCGATTTCGCCCTCGTCATAGACGGTATTGGTGCCGATCATCACCTGCACCCGTCCGGTGACCTCGGCTTTCCGCCGGCTGGATTCGCGGCGGTTGGAAGTGATGAGCGACGGATGCAGATAGCCCAGCTCCCGGGCGACTTTGAAGACCTTCTGGACGGTCTCTTCCGCGAACGAATCGCGCGTATCCTCGTTGAGAATGCGCGAGACCGACCCCTGGTCGATCTTGCAGGTCCTGGCGATGTCCTCCTGGGTCACCCGTTTCTTAGGCTCCATCCAACCTTCCTCCTTCTCATTACCTGGCTGTCATAGGCTTTGAGCTGCCTGGAGCACTGGGGCCCACCCCACCCGGCGGGATCTTTAGGATGTATTTCTTGATGATCTTCTGTTCGGCCATACTGAGCAGGGAGTTCGACAGGAAGTACAGCGACAGTCCGCTGGCCAGGCCGTAGCAGGAGAAACCGAAGACGATGGGCATCCACATCATCATCTTCTGCTGTTGTGCCATCTGCGGGTCCGGCGAGCGGGGCGTAAAATAGGCCTGCAGGAACCAGGTGATCGTCATCAGGATCGGCAGCAGGTTCAGGGCCTCGATGTGGATGTCGGGCAGAATCGGGAGCGGGATGTGAAAACCCCAATTCCCGCCCATCAGGCGGTCGGGCTCCGAGAGGTCCTTGATCCACAAAATGAACGGCGCATGGCGGAGCATGGGCGACATCTCAAAGACGCTGTACATGCCGACGAAGATCGGCATCTGGATGAAGAGGGGCAGGCAGCCCGCGACCGGGTTTACGCCGTGCTCCTTGAAAAGCCGCATCTGCTCGACGCTGTACTTCTGCTGATCGTCCTTGTAGCGCTCCTTCAGGGCCTGGATCTTGGGGGCGAGGGCCTGCATCTGCATCGCGTTGCGCTGGCTCTTGAGCGAGAGCGGGAAAAGGCACAAACGGATGAGCAGGGTTGTCACGATGATTCCGACGCCCATGTTGTGGAGGAGCTTCGACGTGAAGTGCAGGAGCTCAAGGATGACGGCCGCCGCGGGCTTGACGACGAAGCCGAAGATGCAGCCGCCGGTGTAGCCGCCGAGCTCGTCTGCACCGGGGATTTCGCGGAGCACGTCCTTCTCCAAAGGCCCTGTGTACGCGGTGAACTGGAGGATTTTCCGGTTGCCGGTAACCGGCATGACGTTCGTCATTGCGGAGGCGAGGATGTTGTGGCGGTTCTTTTGGGCCTCCCGGAGCTTGGTCGGCAGATCCCGGAAGTAGTAGTAATCCAGGTTCAGGGAGGTTTCGTTGTCCGGAACGAGGAGCGACGTGAAGAATCGGTTCTTGACGCCGAACCACTCCTTCAGGCCGCCGGAAACCATGAAGTACTTCTCGTTGACTTCCTTGATCGCGGCCTCACGGGCCGGTCCGGGCTCCAAGGCGAGCGCGGCGGCCATCTTCTCCTCTCCCTTCTCAACCTCGGAGAGGCTCTTCAGGTGGAGTTTCCCGTCGTAGCGCCAGACGCCCATCAGGTACTGCTCGTGGCGGTAGGGGCTGTCCAGGTCGATTCCGTTGAAGGCGAGGACTTCCAGCTTGACGTTCTGCGGCGCCGGAGCGTCCTTCCCCTCGAGCTTCGGGCCCTTGTTCTCCAGCCAGAGGGTCATCTGGAGAGTGTGGCGGCCGGCATCGATCGCGATGGTCTTGGTGATCTCGACGTTGTTTCGAAGGCGGAATCGGAAGACGACCTTGTCGGCGGTCTGCTCCACGACTTCCCACGGCAGGCTCTCGATCGCGTCGGGGCCGCCGACGTCACGAACCGCCAGGTGCGGGGAGCGGGGATCCTGGGCTTGAAGGATGGGAACGGTGTCCTCGCCCTTGGGGTAGTGCAGAAGGGTGGCCCGTTCCACTCCCGCGCCCTTGTTCGTCAGAACAATCTCGAGGTTCTGCGAACTCAAGGTGATCGGATCCCTCACCGCGTAGCGTGGGGCCTCCCCCGAAGGGGGCGGGACGCTGGTGGGAACCTGGTCCGGGGCGGGCTTCGGAGCCGAAGGGACCTGAGCGGTCTTTGCGGGAACGGGGAGGGGCTTGGGGGGCGGCCACAGGATGCGCTGCAGCCACATCCACCCAATGAAGATGAAAAAGCACAGAACGATTGCGATGGTGGAGCGCTTGTCCACTTATTTTCTCTCGTACTTGAGCGTCGCCCCGCACTTGGGGCACTTCAGGATGTCGTCGGTCCAGTCCCGGGTCGTCCCGCACTTGGGGCAGGGCCGCTCCGCCTCGTCGATCAGCATGACGGGGATATCGTCCTTGATGGAATAGACGATCCTGCAGTCGAGGTTGACGCAGTGGAGCTTTTCGCCCTCCAGGCGCAGTTCGGCCTTGCAGAAGGCGCAAGCCATGATGTCGAGCAGGTCTTTGGGCACCGGCATGGCAGCTCATCCCCTCGCGATTAGGCATAAACTATAGGGGTCCAGCCCATAAAATGTCAAATAATTTATGTTGCATTATGCGGCATATGGGTGGAGCGGAAAAAGCGCCTCAACGGGCGCCTTCCAGGTCGAGCAGGAACCTCTTCTGCCGGAGGCCCCCTTCCCCACCCCAGCCGCCCAGGCCGTTGGACGCCACGACCCGATGACAGGGGATGAACAGACAGACCGGGTTCTGGGACATGACGTTCCCCACCGCCCGGGCCGCCCCGGGCTTCCCCGCCGCCTCAGCCACTTCCCCATAGCTTCGGGTCTTTCCCCTCGGAATGCGGCGCACGACCTCATAGACCCTGCGCGTGAACAGAGTCCCCTCGAGTTCAAGCGGCGGTCGCACTTGCCGGCCCTTGAACCAGTCCCTCAGCCAGCGCCGGGCCTCGGGAAGCTTCTCCCGGCGCGACGTGTGTCGCGGCCGTTCGCCAAACACCACGGCGATCACCTTGCCTCGTTCCATCTCGACGGTGACGGGGCCAGCCGGGGTCTTGATCACGTCGTAGCCGATCATCTCAGCCTCAGAATGAGCGATCGGGTCCGCTCGCGCTCGTCGGCCAGGTCGGGACCGTCCAGGTCGTGGGATGACCGGGCGTCGCGGTCCAGAACCCCGAAGAGGCCGTCGGGGCCGACGAAGCGGCTCCAGGCGTCGAAGTCGGCGCTTCGGTGAACGGGGTTTTCCCCCTCGGGGGTCGCCGGAATTGCAGCTCCCGCGGGAAGGTCGCCCAGATAGCGGGCCCGACCTCTCCGGATAAGCACTGCGGCGGAAAGGGCCTTGGGCAGCCTTTCCAGATCAGGCTTGGTCACCCCCACGGATTCCGTCCCACCGAAGCAGGCGCTCCGGTTCGGTCCGAGCCTGAGCCCCTCCACCCGGCAGCCCCGCTCGTCCACGCGAAGGGTGAACGGATCGTCCGTGCCTGCCGACGTCGGAAAGATCGGCTTGACGAGCCGGGGGAAGGCGATCGCGGTCTCCACCTCCGCCGCGGCGTTGACGAACCACACCCGGTGTTCCCTCGTCTCCCCGGTCGGACCGACCTCCCGGACCCGATCGGATACCACCCAGACCTGATGGCGGGGGAAGACCAGCGCGTAGCCTGCCATCCCCAAGAACGCCACCCCTCCCACGCAGGCCAGTCCGAACTTCGGCAACCGCCGCGCCACGACGGCGAGCCCGACGAAGGCGGAGAAGGCGTAGACCGCCGCGAAGTAGAGCGCCCACACTCGTTTCGGCGGGACCCAGCCCTCCTCGGGCGCCAGCGGCCACAGCGTCCGGTCCACGGCTTCCAGCCGGGCGGAAGGCTCGCCCAGCGCCGCGACCGCCTTCTCGGCATCCTCCCTCGTCGCCGCCCGCTCCTTCGTCAGGATCAGGTCGGCCACTTCGAGGAGACCTCGGGATCGCGTGGCCTGCAGGTCTTCGGGGTTGATCTTCTGGTACAGCGTTTCGGGGCTCGAGACCAATTCGGCCGCGTACGGCAGGCTCGTGTCGACGAGGACGACCCGCTCGGGGCGGACGAAGTCGCGGGCCATCTTGCGGACGGCTTTCCCCGCCGCGACCTCCTTGGCATCGAGGGCGGGCAGAATGATCGTCGCCTTCCCTCCAGGCGCGAGCTGGATGCTTTTCACGGTCTGAAAGCCGAACTCGCTCCGGGCGCAAAGATCCCCGGAAAAGCCCGCAGCGCTCGACACGGTGATCTTGAGCGGAGTCCACAGGAGCGGGCGATTGACGTCCCCCGTGAGCCGTTCGACTTTCTCGACGAGCGGATCGCTCTGGAGCGCGACCAACAACCACAGGACGGCGCTCATGGAGCGGACTCTTTCCACGCCAGGAGCCCCAGGCCCCCGAGGCCGGCCAGAGCCGACTGGACCCACGCCGGGGCACCGCCGGCCGCCGCGGCCCAGAACGGGCTCAGAAAGGGGGTGCCCAGGGGCGCCTTGGCCTGCATCTGGTTCTCGAGGTAGAACGAAAGGGGGGGCAGGGTCGACAGGACGAAGACGGCCAGGAGATACCACGGCATGGCCGATCTCCGCCGTGAAGCGATGCCGGCGCCCAGGGTCGACAGCCCCGCCACCTGAGCCTGGCTCCGGACCAGGCCCGCCGCATCGATCCCTGAGACGTTGGCGCCGATCAGCAAGAGGGGCAGCGCGAAGAGGATGAGGATCGCCACCGAAATCAGGAGACTCAGGCGCCGGATGCCGTCCTTCTCTAGCAGAGGGACGAAGAGCGGCCAGATCAGGAGGACGAAAAAGATCTCGACCTGAACCAGGCCGAGGAAGAACGAAGATGGAGCCGCGAACGGCAGGGGATAGGGCAGGACGTCTCCCAGGAGGAAGAGGACCGTGCCGCAAAGCGCGCCGATCCACGAGAGGTACAGCCCCGCGGAGCGATGGAGCGGGGGCAGCGTCATGGTGTCAGTATAGGAACGATGCGCGGGGGGCGGCAACTACCGGACGCGGGACTGCCGGGGCAGCGGGGGCGATACCGCGTAAGAGTCCGTCGGCTCGACCGCTCGGGAGCCGCGGAAATAGAGGGTGACGCGCTTGAGTCCGCCCAGATCGGGATACACTGCCAGCACTTCCCGGAGGTTCTCGAGCTTCTCCTCCGTGGAAAGGTCGCCGTATTTGGACGTCGCCGACGTGCGGCCCCAGGCCACCACGCAGCCGTTGGACGTCACGAGGCTCATTTCGCTCCGGCGGGGATCCTGGCGGCCGCCGTAGTTGGTGACGTCGACTTCCCGGATCCCCAAGCGGCCAGGAGCGAGTTGCCGGGGATGTAGTCCGCCATCGCGACGGCGGCGCTGAGGGAATCGTCCTTCCAGACCTGGCCGGGCTCCGGCGGCAGAGAGGCGATGCCGGTCACCCGGACCGGCCGGTCGCAGGGAGGCGGCGCCGCGTAGACGCCGGGAAGGCGCACGCCGTCACGGTCGACCAGGACGAACCCGTTCTCGCGGCGGACGGCGACGTGGGCCTGGCGGTACTCGAATTTGATAACGAGCTGGTCGGGGAAGACGCGCTCGACGGCGGTCACCTTCCGGATCCAGGGGCAGGCCTCGAAGGTCTTTCCGACCTTTTCGACGAGCTGGGGGTCAAAGAGCGAGCGTCCGGCCCCATCGATGCGGACGATTTCCTGTCCCTGGCTGCTCGACCATCTGGGCGCGACGGCCGTCTTGATCGGAGGGGCCGAGAACTGACGGCGTTCAGCGATGAAGGCGAAGACCTCGCGGTGGACGAGCATGACGACCAGACCCAGGCCGATGGCGAAGAGCCCACGGAGGGCGGCGTCCTGGTGGCGCGAGGCGAAGGCGCCGATGGAGGCGGCGCCCCGATCCC
>DATGFI010000076.1:0-11403 GCA_035309205.1 Planctomycetota bacterium
ATTCCACCAGGCGAGCCGCTGCGCGGCAATTGCACTTCAACCTCGAATTGAAGCCTCACCGCGCTCGTAGGCCCCATATACCGGTCTTCATTAAAACGACTACGAACACAGCCGGCACCTTCCGAGTATTGAACTTTGCACTTTGCCCGAATTCGCGAATCAATCTCGCGAGCGCAGGACTGCAGCCAGTCCTGGGTTGCTAAATCCCGGTGGAATTGGGTCACCAGCTTATGCGTCAGGTGAATCATCTGATTCGAAACTCTACTTCCTAGATGGCGCTCCCTATAGAATAGCCTGTCATGTTCCGCCGGATCGCGACCATTTTGGAGATGATCAAGGTCCAGCATTCCCTCTTTGCCCTACCGTGGGCCTTCGTCGCCGCATTCTACGCAGCCGGCGGATTCCCTCCCTGGGATAAGTTGGGGTGGGTCTTTCTGGCCATGGTCGCCGCCCGCTGCGCCGCGATGGCCTTCAATCGGGCGGTCGACGCTGAGATCGACGCGGAGAATCCCCGCACGAAAACCAGAGCCATCCCCGCAGGAAAGCTCAGTGTCGGATTCACCCTCGGCTTCGCCGTCGTCATGGTGGGCCTCCTCCTCCTCGCCGCCGCGATGCTCAATCCCCTCTGCCTCAGGCTTTCGCCGATCGCCCTCCTGGTCACGTTGGGGTATTCCTTCACCAAGCGCTTCACCGCGCTCTGCCACTTTGTTCTCGGCCTCTCCCTGGCGGCCGCTCCCATCGGGGCGTGGCTCGCGATCTCACCCGAGCGCGCCGGCGCCCCCCTCCCCTACCTGCTGGGTGCGGCCGTCATGTTCTGGATCGCCGGTGCGGACATCCTTTATGCCTGCGAGGATTGCGAATTTGACAGGTCCCGGCGGCTCCATTCCGTCCCCGCCACCATCGGCATACGGAGCGCCCTGATCGTCTCCATCGTATGCCACGTCCTCGCGGTCGCCGCTCTGGTGGCGGTCGGCATGAGTGCTCATCTGGGCCTCTGCTACTTTGGCGCCGTCGGCGCCATCGCATTGCTGCTGGGGTACGAGCACGCCATCGTTAAGCCGGACGATCTCCGGCGCGTGAACCAGGCCTTCTTTCACGTCAATGCGGTGGTGAGCGGCGTCATCCTGGCGGGCTCCCTGCTAGACCTCTTCCTCAGGCGCTGAGGAGCTTCGGAGCGGCCGACGGCCCCGCGCTCTAGGGCCTGACCCGGCATCCCGTCGCTCATGGCCGGAGATTCGCGCGGTGGCTATTTCTTCTTCTTGGCCGAAATGCCCAGGTGTTCGCGGAGGGCTTCGATCCAGGGACGCATGCGGATCCCGGTGTTGGCCAGCTTCGTGCAATCCAGCACCGAGTACCGTGGACGGAGCGCCGACCGTGCGCCTGTTCCTCGGCGGAGCGGTTTGATGACCCCCGGATCGCGGCCCAGGAGCTCGTAAGCGACCTTTCCGAATTCGAAGTGACTGGCCTCGCCCGCGGAGGCCGCGTGCCAGACCCCCGTCTGCTGCTGCTTGATCAATCCCACGACCGCGTCGATGAAGTCGAACTGGAAGGTCGGCTGATTGCGCTGGTCGTCGAAGCCGAAGACCACCTCCTCGGTCGGGGCCTTCCCCATGATCTCGGTCAGGTAGCTCTTCCCGTAGGGGCCGAAGAGCCAGCCCGTCCGGACGATCAGATGGCGCGGCGCCTGGCTCATTGCCGCCAGCTCCGCCCCCAGCTTCGTGTCGCCGTAAATCGACAGCGGGTTCGGGGAATCCTCCTCCACGTAGGGCGTCATTTTGGCCCCGTCGAAGACCAGGTCGCTGCTGGGGATGACGAGCAGCGCCCCCGTGTCGGCGGCGGCCTGGGAGAGGTGCTTCGTGCCGTCGCGGTTCACCAGATACGCCTGCCAGCGGTCGCTTTCGCAGACGTCGACGTCGGCGAGGCCCGCGGCGTTGAAGACGACGTCTGGCTTATGGTCGCCAATGCAGGTGACCACGTCGTTGCGGCGGGAGATATCCAATTCCCGGTGGGTGAGCCCCACCGTCTCAAAATGTCGGGGGAGGCGGGCCATCAAGGCCTTCCCGAGTCCGCCTCCGGCCCCCACCACAACCGCCTTGTCCATTTAGCCTGATGAGCTTATAATATGGGCCGCGCAAGCACGATGAAAATATACCTCATGGGGCGGGGCCACCGCCTGGAACAAATCCGGGACGCCCTCGGGCTGTCCCGGCTGGTGGCCCAGCTGGTCGACAAGGAGCGCGATACCATCAAGTTCGGCACGACGGATTCCCCGATCTCCCCAGAAGACCTGATCATCGTCACCGACTTCGAGGAGGCCCCCCTTCGGGTCACCCTGGACAACCTGGTGAAGCAGGAGCTGCCCGCCAAGGTCATGGTCTTCACTCCCGTCCCCAGCCGGACGCTCCTCAAGGACTACCCCGACTTCCTGTTTCGGGACGAGAGCCTCATCTACAAGAACGAGCTCCGGGAGCTCCAGCGCAAGGCCGCCGGCCTCCACAAGGTGGAAATGATCCGCAACATCGCCCGCGGCTTCCCCTTCCTGACCGTCATCTGGGGCAATCCGGACCCCGATGCGATCGCCAGCTCCTACGCCCTCACCGAGATCGTCCAGGGCTTCGCCAGCGAGGCCACCATCGCCTATATGGGCGAATTCACGCGGCCGGAGAACTCGGCGATGGTGAACGTCCTCAAGATCCCGATGCGCAAGTTCACCTGGGATCTGCTCAAACCCCAGACGATCGTCGCGACCGTGGACGCCCAGCCCTCGTTCTTCAAGGCGGATGACCGGCTCAAGTTCGACGTGATCGTCGACCACCATCCGCTGAGCGATCTGGGGGAGCACAAGTTTTCCGACGTGCGACCGACCTACGGCTCGACCTCGACCATCTTCACGGAGTACCATCAGGCCGCCGGGATCCGCATGTCGAAGAAGATCGCGACGGCACTGTTCTACGGCCTGAAAGTCGACACCGGAAACCTGACCCGGAACGTCAGCGACGCGGACGTGGCCGCCTTCCGCTATCTGCGGATGAGGACGGACGAGAACATGGTCCGCACGATCGAGCTGTCGCAGCTGCCCGTGGAGACGCTGGACTACTTCGCGATCGCGATCGCCAACAAGAAGATCCGGCGCGAGGTGGCCTTCGCCTACCTTGGAAACATCGCCAATCCCGACATGTGCGTCCATGTGGCCGACTTCTTCATCAAGCTGACGGGCATCTCGTGGGCGCTGGTCGCCTGCCGGTCGAAGGACCGGGTGGTGGTGGTCTTCCGCTCGGACGGCTTCCGAAAGCACGCGGGTCACATGGCGGAGGCGCTCTTCCTCGATTATGGCACCGCCGGCGGGCATCGCACGATGGCCCGGGCGGAGCTGGAGCTCTCGCGCGTCCAGAGCGAGTTGCGGGAGCCGTCGGACGTGGCGATTGAAGACTGGCTGCTGAAGCGGCTGGGGACGAAGCTCAAGGCCCTGCTGCCCGAGAGCCCCGTGCATGTCCAGCCCACCGGGATCAAGCAAGGCTAGATAAGGCCGGGAAGCAGCCTAATAGGCCACCTTGACGTACTGCTTCCAGCGATAGTCCAAGTCGTTGATCGTCCAGCCCCAGACCTCCTTGAGCGCGGCCTCGACCTCCTTCCCCTCCTTGAATTTCTGGAGGAAGGCGATGAACTTGTCCCGGTGCTGGGCCAGCAGGAATTCGACCAGGCTCCAGGACTTCACCGCGTCTGCGCCGTCGAATTCGCCGAAGTTGGTGCGCTTCATGATCGTGGTCAGGTCGGGGTCGCGTCCCTCGCGGACCCAGACCCGGCAAACGACCGGCCAGTCGGCCGGGTCGCTGTAGTTCTTCCCCTTGTTCTTCGGGCTGGTGCCGGCCAGGTCGACGCAGTGCATGATCGCGGTTTCCTTCATCAGGCGCGTGAAATGCAGGGCCATGCCCTCCAGCACCCAGCAATGACTTTCGCCGCACCACAGCTCCATCAGGCTCTGGGCGGTCTTGTGGATCACGTCGTCATGAAGGAAAGCGTCGGGCCGGGTCTCCTGGTAGATTTCTCCGCGCGGATAGTGGCCGGTCGCGACGGCCTCCTTGGCCAATTTGATCCAGGCCGCATTGTCCGTCTTGTAGGTCGCGTCGACCCACCGTTCATGCTGGGCCTTGTCCTTCAGAACCACGAAGACGAACTTCCGGCCTCCGAACAGGTCGGTCTGCCCGAACAGCTTGTGAAACATGGCGTAGGCATGCTCGGCGTGCTGGAGGATCAGGGTCATCTGGGCGTCGTTCAGGTGCGGCGACTCGATGACGTAGTGCTCGCTTTCCCGCCCCTTCATCTTGACGCCGGCGATCGCCTCGTCCTCGGGACTGGCAGTTCCGGGCTGACCGCCCGGGGCCTTGGCGATGCCGTCCTTCATCTCCTTTCGGAGCTCGCGCTCGACCCTGGACATCCAGACTCCCTTGGCGTCCTTCTCATAGCCGAGTTCCTTGCGGACGGGCACGTTGGCCGGATCGTATTCCAGGGCCTTCTGGAAGGCATCGCTCATTTCGGCCGTCATCATGTTCTTCTTGCAGAAGAAGGCCAGATCCGCCCACTGGCGCGACAGATCCTTGCCCGCGGAATCCAGTCGATCCCCATACTGCTTGCGGATCTTCTCGGCCTCCTCGGCCTTCTTTTTGTTGCCGAAGTCCTGCTTCGCATTGGGGTCGCTCTCCCACTGCCCGTCCTCGTTCTTCTTGTAACCCAGCCTCTTCCGGGCGGCCTCGTTGTCGGGGTCGAGCTCGATGGCCTTGTAGAACTGCTCCCGGGCCCAGAGGAACATGGAAGCACCGGTGAGATATTCGCCGATCGAGGAGTGCTTGGCGGCTGTCGATTTGTTGAGCGCGAGCAGCTTCGCCTTGTACTCGTCCTGGGGGCTGCCCTGAAGGGCGAGCGCGGCGAGCAAGAGCATTCCAGCCGGTTTCATGAGCGTTGGTCCTCTCTATTCAGGATACGACACCGTCTGCCGCTCCGATCTGGGGGAATTATAAGCGGAACCGGGATCCCGTGGAAGGCCTGGGCAATCGTGAAAAATTGCTGCCCCGCCGACCGGCGCTGTGCTACGATTCCTCATCTTGATCCCGGATGTCTACAAGCAGATCCACGAAGGGCACTACGAGCCGGCCCTGAAGCTCGCCAAGCGGCTGTCCATCGACTATCTCAAGGAGGGCCGGCAGCTCCAGGCCGCCCAGGCTCTGGCCGCCGCGGCGCATGTCCAGTGCCTGCTCAACAGCCCCTCCAAGGCCAAGAGCTTCGCCCAGGAGGCCTATGACCTCTCGGCCCGTGTGAAGGATACGCTCTCCGCCGGCTACGCGCTGGCGGTCGGTGCCCTGGCGCAGCTGCGGCTGGCGGAATTCGACCAGGCCGATACCCTGATCGACAAGGCCCTGGAGGCGCTGAACCGGCACGCGGGCCATGAAATCACCGCCTTCGCGCATCTGGTCTCGGCCGAATTGTCGATTACCCAGGAGGACTACGCCGAGGCCCGGGTCTTCGCGGAAGACGCCTACAGCGCCGCGGCGGCGCAGAACGCCCCGGCCCTCAAGGCGAGGGCGGCGCTGGTGAAAGCGATCTGCTCGGAGCGCACGGGAGACGTCAGCGCGGCGATCGACCTGCTGACCGCGGCCGAGCAGGAACTCGCCAAGCAGCCCGACGCCGAAACGCAGTGGCTGATCAAGGCCGCCATGGCCAACGCCTGCCTGAAAAGCGGACGCGAGGAGGCCGGCCAGGCCTATCGCCAGGCCGCCATCACCGCCATCAACCGCATCGCCAGCGAGCTCGCCGATGAGAGCCGAGACCGGTTTCTCAAGAACCCTGCCGTCGTCAACGCCCTGGGCGTCGACACCATGACCAACAGCGGCATGTGGAAGGTGCCCGTTCAGATCACCACGTCCAGCGCTTCGGACCGGCGCTCCACCACGGACCTGGGGCTGAACTCCCTCAAGCCGGTGCTGGAAGTGATCAAGAAGATCAACACCGAACTCAACCTGCGCAAGCTGATCACCATGATTCTGGACACGGCGATCGAGTTCTGCAACGCGCAGCGCGGGACTATCGTGGTCTTCGAAGGCGAGAGGTTCAAGATCGAGCTGTCGCGCGACCGGGAGAAGCACGAGCTCAAGCGCCTGGAGATGGGCGTCTCCCGGACGGTGCTCAAACTCGTGCGCGATTCCGGCAAGCGCGTGATCGCCGAGGACGCGCGCCAGGACCCGACGCTGAAGATCATCGACAGCGTCCAGGACCAGAGCCTGCTGTCGATCCTCTGCGTCCCGCTCCGGGTCAAGATGCGGCTCATCGGCGCGGTCTACCTCGACAATTCCCAGGTCGTCGGCGCCTTCGGGGCGCGCGAGATCGAGATCGCGGAGATCCTGACGGACCACGCCGCCGTCGCCATCGACAACGCCCTCCTGCACATCAAGGCGATCCACGACACGCTCACGAACCTTTTCAACCATGGTCATTTCGAGAAGCGGCTCGACAGCGAGGTGGCCCGGGCGCGACGACATGGCCGGCCCTGCGGGGTCCTGATGATGGACATCGACGACTTCAAGAAGGTCAACGACACGTACGGCCACGACGCCGGCAACGAGGTCCTCAAGAAGGTGTCGCGCGTCCTGGCGACGACGATGCGCACCGACGACCTGGTCGCGCGGCGCGGCGAGGACCGGGAAACGGCGCCGGTCGTCGCGCGCTACGGCGGCGACGAGTTCGAGATCATCCTTCCGGAAACGGGCCGGGACGGCGTGCAGAGGGCGGCGGAGCGCATCCTGGACGCCGTCCACAAGGAGGATTTCCGCTACGGGGAGCACGCGATCTCGCTGAATTTCTCGATCGGCGGGGCGGTCTACCCGGAGGATGCGGGAGATGCGCGGGAGCTGCTCCTGAAGGCCGACGAAGCCCTCTACGCGGCCAAGCGCGCCGGCAAGAACCGGGTTTCTCTGGCCACCCCCAAGCAGCCCGAGAAGCATTGAGCGCCGGGAAGGGGGAATCGCTCCTCCCTGCCGCTTGGTACTTAATGCGCGATGCTTCTTCAGCTATAATTCCAGGGTGCAGGAAGAGAGCCTGTTCGGAAAAATCGCGGTGGAGGAAGGGTTCCTCAGCCAGAGCCAGCTCGAGACGGCCGCCCGGGATTCCCAGGGCAGGGCCCTGACGGACATCCTCACGGCCCGGGGACTCCTGAGCGACTCCCAGGTACAGATCATCCGGGACATCCAGCGGATCCATATGGCCGAAGTGTCCGCTCCCGCCGAGTCCGGCGGCATGCTCCGCCAGGACCGCTTCATGCTGCCCTGCTCCGGTTGCGACACCTATTACCTGATCCAGGGCTATCCCGAGGGCACCAAGTTCGTCTGCCGGAAGTGCCAGAAGATCCTGGTCGTCCGCCGCGTGGAAGAGACCCCGACCTCGGTCCGCTCCGCCGCTCCCCGGTCGATCGGGCCCTATGACCTCCTGGGCGAAGTCGGCCGCGGCTCGATGAGCGTCGTCTACAAGGCCCGCAACCGGGTGAGCGGGGACATCGTCGCGGTCAAGATTCTCAAGGACTCGGATTCCGCCAACTCTCAGTATCTCCGCCGCTTCCAGCAGGAGGCCCGCGCCGCCTCGCGGCTCTCCCACCCGGGCATCGTCCCGGTCCTGGATTCCGGCGAGGAAAACGGCACCTCCTACATCGCAATGGCCGCCGTCGAGGGCGTCACCCTCGATCGGGCGCTGTCGACCAGCCGGCTGACGCTGCGGCAGTTCGTCGAGGTCCTGGAGCAGGTCGCTCTGGCGGTCCATCATGCCCACCAGCAGGGGATCGTCCACCGCGACCTCAAGCCCGCGAACATCATTCTCGACACGGCCGGCCGGCCCCACGTCACCGACTTCGGCCTGGCCAAGATGGAGCACCTCGAGAAGGCCGCCACGCACGGCGGCGGCACGATCGGGACACCCTGGTACATGTCGCCCGAGCAGGTCATCGGCGACGTGCGGGGCACCGACCCGCGGAGCGACATCTACGCTCTGGGCGTCCTCCTTTACGAGGCCCTGACGGGCAAGGTTCCCTTCCCGGGCTCGTCGGTCGTCCAGGTCTATCTGGGCATTCTGAACGGAACGGTGACGCCGCCCTCCCAGATCAATCCCCGGACGCCCCGCGACCTGGAGGCGATCTGCCTGAAGGCGCTGGACCGGGACAAAACCCGCCGCCACGCGAGCGCGCTGGAATTCGCCCGCGAGCTACGACAGCACCTGGAACAGACGCTGAAGACCCATGGCACCTAAGCACGAAGAGAGTCTGGTCGGCCGGACCTTTGAGAAATGCCGCATCATCGCCAAGCTCGGCATGGGCGGCATGGGCTCGGTCTGGCTTGCCGAGCACTTCGGCCTGGGCCGCAAGGTCGCTGTCAAGATTCTTCCTCCGGAAATGGGCCGCGACCCCGAATACGTCGCCCGGTTCATGCGGGAAGCCACAACCGCGGGTCGCATGGAGCATCCGAACATCGTGCAGATCCACGACGTGGGCTACGCGGAGGGACGCCACTTCATCGTGATGCAGTACGTGGACGGCGAGTCGCTCTCCACCGTCGTGGACAACCTGGGGGCGATGGAACCGAACGACGCCGCAAAGATCGCCGCCGGCATGCTGCGCGGGCTCCAGCACGCGCATGAGGAGGGCGTCGTTCACCGCGACGTGAAGCCGGACAACGTCCTCATCACCAAGGGGGACGAGCCCAAGCTGCTGGACTTCGGACTGGCGATCGAGACCGAGACCGCGCTCCAGATCACCAAGGACGGGATGGTGGTCGGAACCCCCTACTACCTCGCCCCCGAGCAGGCCCGCGGTCAGAAGGCGACGCCGCTCTGCGACGTCTACGCGGCCGGCGTGACCCTGTACTACCTCCTCACCGGGAAGCGGCCCTTCGTCGGGGCAACGGCGCTCGCCGTCCTGAACAAACACATTCATGAACCGCCCGTGCCTCCGATGAAGCACCGGCAGGCAATCCCCAAGACGCTGAACGACATCGTCCTCAAGATGATGGCGAAGAAGCCCGCCGAGCGCTACCAGAGCGCCGGCGCCGCGGCGGACGATCTGGAGGCGTTCCTGAAGGGAAAGCCCGTCCAGGTCAAGCTTCCGATCCAGTTCCCCCTGCCTTTCGGGATGGCCTCCTGGACGAGGATGCAGCAGATCAGCGCCGCGGCCGCAGCGGGCGGCCTGGTGCTGATCCTGGTCGTCCTCCTGATCGCGGCGTTTTCGGGCGGCAAGAAGCCGCCGCCCTCCGCGCCGCCCGCCGCCCGGCCGACCAGGCCCGCGGGCCCGACCGATCCCGACGACAGCCTCCGTTTTGGTGCCTGTCTGGAATTCGAGAAACTGAACCGGGAGTCCATCGGCGCGTTCATGGACATCCTGAACAAGTACGACGTATTCATCGCTTCGACTCCCTCCGCAGACTTTGGCGAGCGCGCCAGGAAACAGCGCAGCGCTTTCATCGAATTCGCGGACAAACGGGCCGAGCAGGAGCTCGACCGCCGGGTCAAGGAGGCGAACCCCTACCTGCGCGTCAAGGCGCTTCAGGATTTTCCCAAGGTGCTCGTCAAGGTCACGTCCATCGACAAGCGGCTCCGTGAGGAGCTGCTGCTCGCGCACGGCGAGGCCGAGAATCGTTTTTTGGAGGATGAGCGGAAGTTCGACGCCGCGGTGCAGGCCAACCGCTTCAAGGAAGCCCGCGAGCTGGTCGATGCCCTGATCCCGGTCGCCGAGGGGCCGCGCAAGGATCGGCTCGTGCGCCAGAAGGGAGAGCTCGGGCAGAAGGAGAAGGAGTTCGAGGACGAAACCCTCCGACGCCTGACCGGGGCCTACGAGCCCGTCCATGAAGCCTTCGTCGAGGCACTGACGAAGCGGGAGACGGGGACCGCATTTTCTCGGGTCACGAAATACCTCCGGGACCAGTCCGGCGAGGCCGAGCGCCAGCGGGTCCGGGTGCCGGGGCTCAGCTACGAACCGCTGCTGAAGCCCTTCCAGGAAACGGCGTTGACCGACACCATGCTCCTGGCGCGCCTGTCGATTGCAGGAGCCTTCGCCCGATCCCAGAACACGCTGCCTTTCCGCATACTCGCCGACCTTCAGGACGCGATGGACGTCGAATTCATTGTACGCGAGGCCGTGCAAGGTCTCGACGGGCTGGCACGCGCCAACGGAGAGATTCACCTGGTCTCCCTGGGCTCCACCGGCAAGGTGACTATGGAGTCCACCGGCTTCCAGTTCGTCCCGAGAGCTGGCGTTCAGAAGCTGCTCAATCACAGGCAGTTCCACGTCCAGGACCTCTTTCAGCTCACCGCCCTCGCGGAAGGTCAGACGGTCGAACAGCTTCTGGCTACGAGCGATCAGCACTGCCGTGCGATGGGCGCCGCCTGGCTCTATACCGCCCTTCCGGAACGCTGGGCTCAG
Organism: Planctomycetota bacterium; assembly: GCA_035309205.1. Taxonomy (GTDB): domain Bacteria; phylum Planctomycetota; class MHYJ01; order MHYJ01; family JACPRB01; genus JACQFK01. Next base: position 10,448 of record DATGFI010000076.1, read on the forward strand.
GCGGGCCTCTGCTTCGCCCGGGCCGAGCAGCTGGGCATCCCAGGTCTGGGCTTCCGCATCGAGGCGATCCGCGACCGGGGCTCCCAGGAGCTCCGCGATCGGATCCTCGCGTCGAGGAAGGAGCTGGAACGAAAGAACTTCGAAGGCGCCCGGCAGATGCTCGGAGCCATCGAGTCGGCCTGGAGCCACGACCCGGTGCTGACCGAAGAAATCGGTCGCGCCATGGCGACGATCCTGGTCGCCGAGGTCATTGATCACGAGCGGAACCGCGACTTCGCGAAGCTCAAGCAGGCGGCGAGGCTGCTCCGGACGAAGTACCCGAAGCTCTTTCCGGAGGAAGTGATCTTCGCACCTTACGCCCATGCGATGAGATCGACGGGCGACTGGCGCCCCACGGCGAGTCTGCTCAACGACGATTGGACCTGGGAGGGCAAGGCGCAGGGAGCGCCCTGCCCTGCCGAGGACCAGGCCAGCCGGGGGCTGAAGCTGAAGCCGGATAAGGCGATGCGCGTGGCCTCGATCCGCTCAGGAGGCGCCAACGGTGCTGCGGTCGACCTCTCGCTGGCCGGCGCAGCTTCCTCTTTCAGCGTGGGCTTCCGCTTCGACGTATCCGACAAGGAGGGCACCTACAAGAAGCTGGTGCTCCGCGATACAGGAGAGGTCGCGCTCTATTCCTTCGACGGCCGGGAAGAGACCCGCCTCGCCCGGGAATCGCTCGGGAAGAAGCTGAGCCCGGGCCAGTGGACGGAGCTGTCGTTCGTCGTGGAGGGCGGGGATCTGGTCGCCTACGTGGACCAGCGGCCCCTCTTGCTCAAGTCGGCGACGATCTCCCCGAATCGCGACATCGAGCTGTGGACCTCGGCGGAGGCGAATTTCCGGGGTCTGCGGCTCAGGCGCTGACGTCCCGGGCCTACCCCTTCTTCCTCCCCTGCAGCAGCTGACCCCCGGCGAAGACG
>DATGFI010000077.1:0-2823 GCA_035309205.1 Planctomycetota bacterium
ATTCACGCTCAACAACGGTCTCATCGATCCCGTGGCCTGGAAGAAGTCGAAGGACGGCGACAATTACGTCGGCCGTGCCGGCGCCTCGATCGTCGCCCACAAGCTGAGCCCGGAATTCCCCTCCTCCGCCGACTACATGGATCTGAACAGGAGCTACTTGAAGCGGGCGTACAAGAGCCTGCCCGACGGACATGCGGACTCCAACCTGGGAATCCTCTGGGGCCTGCTGGGCGCCGCCGCGTCTGAAGACGAGAGCGCCCTGAGGTCGGTCATGGACTACCACAAGGCCTGGTTCAACATGATGCGCTGTCATGATGGGTCCTTCGTGCTGCTTCCGGGAAGGGACTACGCGGACGACGGCTACTACATGGCGTCCCGCTACCATCCTACGGCCACGATGGCTCTCGCCCTGGGGCTTAGCTTCCCCAAGCTGCAGATCCAGGGAGTCCAGGTCAGCATTCCGGGCATCAACCCGAAGGCGCTCCAGGGGCCGCTGCTCGCCGCCTACAAGGCAATCTGCGCGAAATCCTACGGCGACGCGGCGCGGACCCTGAAATCGGCCGGACCCGACGCAGCCGCGATGTCGGCGTATCTCGAGGCCCATGCGCGCAAAGTGCTCGAGACGCTGGAGGTCCTGGGCAAGGCAGGCCGCTTCGTCGACCTGCAGCAGCGTCTGCAGGAGCTCCGGAAATCGCACGCGGGCATCCCGGCCTTCGACGAAGGCGCTGCCTCTTGGGATGCGACCTTGAAAGGGAAAGCGGGGAGCGCGGTCCTCGCCGCAGACAAGCTTTCCGGAGAGGGCCTTCACGGCAAGGCCCTCGTAGCGCTAGAGCCCGCCCTCTCGTCGGAGCAGGCGCCGGCGGCCAAGGCCGTCGAAGAGCGCATCCTCGGCGCGGCGCGGTGGACGGTGTCCGGCTGGGACGCGATGGAGAAAGCGGGGGAGTGGCACCGGCTTCGCAAGGACATCGACCTCCAGAAGGAGCGCTACCGGGGGATCGGGATCGTCGACGACCGAGTGCAGGCGCTGGACGCCTCGCTGGGGTCGGACTGGGGGCGCATCCTGGTCGAGGCGGACCGCCAGCTGGCGGACGGCGCGGCCGGGCCCGCGCTTGCGGCGCTGGGGTCCCTCGACACGTCCCCGGCCAAAGCGCTGAGGGCCCGGGTGGAAGAAGCGTCGCAAAAGGCCCTGGCGCTCCTGGAGGCCTTCGAGAAGGAAGGCCGCTGGCTCTCCCTCAAGGACAGTCTGGCGAAAGTGCGACCGAAGATGGCGGGGCTCGTGGCCTTCGACGAGCGCGCCCGGACCTGGGAGGCGGGACTTGCGGCGCCCTCCGGCCGGGCCTGGATCGCAGCGGAAAAGTCGTTCCAGCAGGGCGATCTCGGTGCGGCGGCCAAGGGCGCCCCGCCTGAGTTGCTCCAGCGGATCGACGAGTCGACGCGCGAACAGTTGAAGCCGCTCCAGGACCTGGAGACGAAGGGAGACTGGTACGCGCTCGAGAAAGCCCTCACGGCCCTGAAGAAGAAGCTAGCGGGCGTGTCGAGCTTCGACGAGAAGGAGGCCGCCTGGAAGGCCGCCTTCAAGACCGAGCCGGCAAAGACGGCGCTGCAGCAGGGAGCCACGCTCGCGCGACTGCGCGAAGCGGCGGGACGAAAGGCGGCTCCGGCGCTTCTGAAGGAGATCGAGGCCTTCGCCGCCCAGGGCGGCGACACGTTCTACGGCCGCGAAGCGAAGGACCTCTTGAAGAGCCTTTCGAAATAGGCGGCTCGGGCCTCAGGAGAGGCCATGTGGTAACGTTGAGGAGATCCGTGACGATGCTGGGAACCCCCGTCCTGCTTGCTCTCGCCGCCTTGGCCACGGCCGCCCAGGCTCCTTCTCCCTATCCGGGTTGGCAACATTCGGGGTCCGTGTTCCTGCTGACGACGCCGGAGGGGGCGAATCTGCCGGCCTCCGCATTGGAGGAGAACTTCCCCTTGCTGCTGCGGCTGCACAAGGACTTCTTCGACTTTAGCCAGGCCAAAGCCGCGGGCGAGGATTTGCGGTTCTCCACCGCCGGCGGCGTCCCTCTCGCCTACCAGATCGAGGAGTGGGACCCGGGGGCTGGGACCGCCGCAATCTGGGTCCGGATCCCCGTCATCAAGGGCAACGCCCGGCAGGAGATCAAGCTGCACTGGGGCAACGCGGGCGCGGCGAGCGAGTCGAGCGGAAAGGCCGTGTTCAACGAGACGAACGGATATCTGAGCGTCTGGCACATGAGCGAATCGATAAAGGATGAGGTCGGCACGCTCGAATCCAAAGATACCGGGACCACCCCGGCCCCCGGCATCATCGGCAAGTGCCGCCACTTCGACGGAGGCAAGGGAATCAACGCCGGGGAGAAGATCACCGCCTATCCTACCGGCTCCAGCCCTCATTCCTCCGAGGCGTGGATCAGGCCTGAGAAGCCGAACGCGACCGTCCTAGCCTGGGGGAACGAGCAAGCCCAAGGCAAGGTCGTGATGCAGTTCGCCAGCCCTCCTCACATCCGAATGGATTGCTACTTCTCCGGCGGAGACGTCCGAAGCGTCAGCAAGCTCCCGATGTCCCAGTGGATCCACGTGGTCCACACTTACAAGACCGGCGAGTCGAAGATCTACGTGAACGGAGCCCTCGACGGGGTCTCCACGTCCACGGGAGCCCCGCTGTCCATCAAGAGCCCGGCAAGGATGTATCTGGGCGGATGGTACGGCACCTACCGGTTCATCGGCGACCTCGATGAGGTCCGTATCTCCAACGTCACCCGTTCCGCCGACTGGGTGAAACTGCAGTACGAAAACCAGAAGCTCCTC
>DATGFI010000078.1:0-6019 GCA_035309205.1 Planctomycetota bacterium
GCCGGCCTGCCAGTTCTGCGACTCCTGGATGGGATATCCGCCGGGGCACATGACCACGAAGCCCGGCATGTTCTGGTTCTCGCTGCCGAGGCCGTAGGTGAGCCACGAACCCATGCTGGGCCGCACCAGGCGCGCCTCGCCGCAGTTCATGAGCAGCAGGGACGGCTCATGATTCGGCACGTCCGCATGCATCGAGCGGATGACGCAGAGGTCGTCCGCCGACTGGGCCGTGTGCTTGAAGAGTTCGCTGACCTCCAGTCCGCTCCGGCCGTACTTCGCGAACTTGAACATCGACGGAAACGCGTTGCCCGTCTTCCGCTCGGTCTTGTAGTTGTCGATGGGAAGCGGTTTTCCTGCGTACTTCGCCAGCGCCGGCTTCGGGTCGAACGTGTCGACGTGCGACGGACCGCCGTTGAGGAAGATGTGGATCACGCGCTTGGCCTTCGCCGGGAAGTGCGGTTTCCGCGGCAGGAGCGGATTCAGGGACGCGGCATCGTCGCCCGCGAAGGCCGTGGCCGCGGCGTCGAAGGAGCCCAGGGCTCCGCCAATCAGGTTCGAGAGCGCCAGAGCGCCCATGCCCATCCCCGCGCGGCACAGGAGCTCGCGACGGGTCAGCAGCAGGTCTTCCAGCTTGGGCGAGTGGTCGAACTGGCTCATCGTATGGGGCCCTAGTCTACAAAGATGAACTCATTGGAGAGAAGGAGCACCTGCGCATAGCGCTCCCAGGCCGAGAGCCTCTGTCGCGGCCTGGCCTCCGGACCGCGGAACTCGGCGACCGCGCTCCATTCCTGCGTCCCGCCGGCGGCGTTTCCCGGCGCCTCCACCAGCCGGATGACCGGGGCCCAGACGAAGGAGTCGCTGGTTTCGTCCCCGCGGCAGTCGACGACGAAGTCGATCGTGTCGCCCTTCTTGACCTCGATCCGGCTCATCTTCGTCTCGGCTTCGGTGTTGTGCGCCGTCCAGGAGGCCAGTTCGCCGTCCTGGCTCGACACGATCCGCGCGCGGACGCCGTCGCCGTCCTTCTGGTGGTGACCGAGGACGCCGGAGACGGAGACCGCCCCGTCCTGGGGCGCCGTCCAGCGACGCACCGCCGCGCCAATCGTCACGCTCGCGGGATGGCCTCCCTCCGCGGTGAGGAGGACCCAGCCCAGCTTCGGATCGGGCAGCTTGGGCCCGCCCTGCCAGGCCATGCCGGTGAAGTGCGGCAACGGTCTGAAATCGACCACTCGCTTGGCCGCTTCGTCGTACTTGCCGTAGCCGTACTGCCAGACGTTGGGGCCCAGGGCCACCGGTCCCTCTCGCTTGAGCTCCAGGTCGAGGTATCTCCGACCGATCGCCAGCTCGTCCGCCGCAGGCGCCCGGCCAAAGAGGATTCTGTAGAGATTTCTGATCCGCGTCTGGACATCCCTCTCCCCGTCGATCTCGGGACGCTTCACCAGGCCGCCCACCTGCTCCGTGACGAAGGGGCTGTTCATCAGGAAAAGAGCCTGCTGGGGCACCGTCGTCGTGTAGCGCTGGGGACTATGGGTGTCCGGGCTGGCGAAGTCGAACGCGCGGAAGGTGCCGGGCAGATTCTGCCGGTCGATGAACAGATACACCGAGCGCCGTTTCGCGTACGTCTCCTGGGTCGGGTCGCCGACCGTGTTGATGATCGTCTCCGCCTGCATCTTCTTCTTCGACGTGGGGTTCTCGCTCAGCTCGACCGGGCGCCCTCCCATGGCGAGGTCCATCTGACCCGACACGGCCAGGATGGAGTCGCGCATCGCCTCGAAATCGAGCCGCTGCCGCGAGCACTTCCAGACGAAGCGGTTCTCGGGATCCTTCTCCCTGAAGGCCGGCAGGTCGTCGCTGCGCTGCTGCCAGGCGGCGGACGTCATGATCAGCTTGTGCAGCTTCTTGATCGACCAGCCGCCTTCGATGAAGCGCAGGGCCAGCCAGTCCAGCAGCTCCGGATGAGTGGGCGGGTCGCTGCGAAGTCCGAAGTCGCTGGGAGTCCGGACGATGGCCGCGCCGAAATGGTAGCCCCAGACGCGGTTGACGAGAACCCGTGCGGTCAGAGGGTTGTCTTTCGAGGCGATGGCGCGCGCCAGCTCCAGGCGACCGCTGCCATCCTTGAACGGCTGACGCTGCTCGGGCGAGAGGATGGCCAGGAACTGGCGGGGCACCTGCTCGCCGGGATTGTTGGGATTACCGCGGATCAGGACGTGGGGTTCCTGGATGGGACCGTCCTGGAACGACATGGCCCGCTGCGGAGCGCCCGGGTGGCTGGCCTTGAGGGCGTCGACCTTGTTCTCCAGCTGGCGCTGCTTGTCGCGGTCGGCGCGATTGTAGGCCTTCTCGATGTCGGCCAGGGCGATCGAGGTCGGCGCCTCCGGTCCGCTCAGGATCGCTTTCAGGTCGTCGGGGGCATCCGCCCGGGTCAGGAGCGCCGCGTAGCGCTCGGCCGCTTCTTTCAAGGTCTTGGGTGCCTCCTTGAAGGCCTCCGCGACCAGAGGATGAAGCTCGCCCAGCCCCTGGAGCGATCCGGGCCCCTTCACCATCGCATGCCAGGGCGCGAAGACCCTGTCATGGGCCTTCGACGTTTTTTCGAGCAGGACCTTCCATCGGGCGATGAAGTATCCGATGAGGTCCTTCTTCTGAGCGAGATTCCGCAGCTCCTCGTCGCCCTTGAGGGCCCGCGCTTCCTGCGCGGCCAGCAGATAGTCCGCGACGGCCTTGGCCTTTCTCACCGACGCCTGGATGTCGGCATGGCGGCCTTCGCGGTACTTCGTGACTTCCGCCTGGAGCTTCGCGCTCTCCGCCTCGAAGTCGAGGTTCTCCTTCGTCTTCTGTCCCATGCCCAGGAGCGGCGGATCCTTGGGTTCGATCGAGCTGGCGAAGACGCCGTAAAGCGAATAGTAGTCCTTCGTCGGGATCGGATCGAACTTGTGGTCGTGACAGCGGGCGCAAGCGACGGTCAGGCCCATCGTTCCTCGGCAGAGCACGTCGATGCGGTCGTCGATGATATCGGGCAGCCGGTTCAGGAAACGGCGTCCCAGGGTCAGGAAGCCCATGGCCGCGAGCGGGCGCTTGTCCTCGCCCAGCGGGAGCCGGTCCGCGGCGATCTGCTGGATCAGGAACTGGTCGTAGGGAAGATCCTCGTTTAGAGAGCGGATGACCCAGTCGCGGTAGGTGAAGGCGAACGGATAACGGCGCTCTTCCTGGAAGACATAGCCCTTGGTGTCGGAGTAGCGCGCGACATCCAGCCAGTGCCGGCCCCAGCGCTCGCCGTAGCGCGGCGACGCGAGGAGCCGGTCCAGAAGGCTCTCCAGGGCGTCGGGGGACGGATCGGCGACGAAAGCCTCGATTTCCTCGGCGGTCGGAGGCAGGCCCAGGAGGTCGAAGCTCGCCCGGCGGATCAGCGTGCGCCGGTCGGCAGCCGCGGAGGGCTTCATCCCGTTGGCGTCGAGCCGAGCGAGGATGAAGGCGTCGATGGGGCTTTTCACCCAGGACCTGTTCGAGACGGCGGGAACCGCGGGCTCCCGGAGAGGGCGGAACGACCAATGCTCGCGCGCCTTGGTGAAGTCGAAGACTTTGGCGACCGGGGCCGAACGCGGATCGGGAGCGCCGCGGCGGATCCAGGTCTCGAAGTCGTGGAGGACTTCCGGGGCAAGCGGCGGCCCCTTGGGGGGCATCTTGAGCTCGTCATCCTTGCCGTAGCGGATGGCCTTCAGGAGGAGACTGTGATCGGGGTCCCCGGCGATGACGGCTGCGGCGCCGGATTCGCCGCCCTTGAGGGTCCCCTCCCGGGTGTCCAGGCGCAGTCCGCCCTTCACCTTGGGGGCGTCGGAGCTATGGCAGCTGAAGCACTTGTCGGCGAGAACGGGGCGGATCTTCTTCTCGAAGAACTCGATCCCGTCGGCGTCGGCCGGGGGGGCGGCCTTCCGCTCCTGCGCGCCGGCTAAGGCGCCCAGGGCGAGGAGTCCCAGGAGAGGTCCGACTCTGCCAAATGTCATCAGGCTGCTTCTCAATCCTACCCTATGGGCTGGAGGTCGGATGCCGCTCCCCTCTTTATATACACTCGGTGAAAACTTGGGGTTTTTTTCGCCCCAAATTCGATCCCTCCACCGTTCGCGCGTTCTTAAGGGAAGAGATATTGGTTGCGCCGGAGGGGCCAACCTATTCTAATCGTCCTCGTCAGGGAATAGCGGGAACTGGCTGGGACGTTACCCGGGTGGATCCAGGATGCCTTTCGCCGACAAGCCGTTGAAGTGCAAGGACTGCAACGAAGACTTCATTTTCACCTCGAAGCAGCAGGAACACCATGCGAAGCTCGGCCTTCGCAACGAACCCAAGCGCTGCATGATCTGCCGTCAGGTCGCCCGGATGAGGAACGACGACCGCCGAGGAGGGCCCCGTCCCCCCCGCCGCTTTGGACCGCCGGGAGAAGGCTTCGCGCCGCGTCCTGGGTTCGGCGGAGCTCCCGCCGGCGGCTTCCGCGACGGGCCGCGCGAGGTCTTCATGGCCAAGTGCGCGGCCTGCGGAAAGCAGACGGACCTCCCCTTCAAGCCCCGCGGCGACCGGCCGGTCTATTGCCGCGACTGCTTCCGCAAGCAACCGCGCTAAGAACGCCCCAGGCGGGGATCGTCGGAGCGACTGGATAGGCCATATTTCATACACCAAAGATTCCTGCCGGTAGGTTCCACGGAGACCAAACACCGCCCGGTAGCCCGCCTCTAGCGCAGGAGAATCGCGGTCGCTCAAATCGCGCCCATTCGCTGCTCGCGCCCGTGGCACGCCGTTTGCCATACTTCCGGACATGGATCCCTGGAGGCGCGTGGCCGCCCTCGATCAGCAGGTCGATCCCCCCCGGCGCGGGGCGGACCTGGACGAAGGCCGCTCTGGGGACGAGTGAGCCCGAACCTGGAGTGGAAGCCGCCCGGAAGGCGGCGGAGTTGGAGGTTCCCATGATCGTGCGTCAGTGGATGTCCCCCAAATTCACCCTGCTGCCCATCGAAACGTCGCTGCCCGATGCCCTACGGTTCCTCAACTCAAAGGGCATCCACCTCGTGGGCGTGCTCCGTCACGGCCACGTCGCTGGCGCCGTGACCCGCTCCGAAATCTACGAAATGCTCGAAACCGGCGACCCGATGACGCTCCTGAGCCGCAAGACGCTGGCCTCGGTCGTCCCGCCCAGCGCGACGACCGTGTTCGCCGACGATCCCATCGACCGGGCCGCCCGATTCATCTGCGAGCGCGGCCTGCCTGCCGTGCCCGTCTTGCAGAAAGACGAGATCGTCGGCATCATCACGCCTACCGACATCTGCCGCGCGCTCTGCGAAATCCTGGGCTCGCGCAACCCGGAGGCCTCCATGGTGATGACCCTGACGACGCCGCGCGGGAGCGACCTGCTCGCCGAGATCGGCCGCAGGAGTCAAGGCCTGGCGCTGCAGTCCCTGGTCGCCTACCCGATGCCCAACCGGGACTGGCAGGTCCTGCTGAGGATGCGCGGCGAGGCGCCCAAGTCCTCGACGGAGCCCGCCCCCCCGGAGCTGGAACGCTGCGCCTAGTTGTTACTTCCCCAGCAGGTACGGCTCCCACAGGTAGTAGCAGTGGAAGCCGAGGAGCTTGCGCGCCTGCTCGAGGTCCCCGGTCGCGAAGGTCTCCGCGCTGGGCGTGCCGGAATACGCGTTGTCGATCCGCCCCGGCCGGCGGGAATAGATCACGAGCTTTGCTTGGTCGAGCCCGGCTCGCGATTTGACTTCCGCCACGGCGTCGGCCAGATAGCCCACCCGGTCGACGAGCTTGGCGTCGAGCGCCTGCTGCGCGGTGTAGACGCGGCCGTCGGCGAGCGCCTTCACCTGGACCTCGGTCAGCCGACCCTTGCGTCCCTCGGCGACGACCGACACGAACCGCGCGTAGAACTGGTCGATGAGGGCCTGGAGCAGTTTGCGGTCGTCTTCGGTCATCGCCCGGAACGGCGAGCCCATGTCCTTGTTGACGCCGCTCTTGAGGGCCTCGACCTTGACGCCGATCTTCT
>DATGFI010000079.1:0-3039 GCA_035309205.1 Planctomycetota bacterium
CTCCAGGGCCGCGACGACGCGTTCATAGCGTTTAGCGCCCGGTACTCCCCATGAGATCGACAGTCACCATCATCGAACACTTCCGATGAACCGCATTGCCGGCATCGCCGTTCTCGTGGCCGGCCTCGGTGTGTTCCTTTGGGGCCTGAACACCTCTGATTCGCTCGGCTCGAATATCTCCGAGATCTTTACGGATGCCCCGGCTCAAAGGACGCTCTGGCTCCTGATCGGGGGCGGTCTCCTCGCCGCGGCGGGACTGGGCTCCATACTTTTTCCTACCGGCCGAAAACCAGCCTAACTCTCCCGATCCCCGCAGTTTCTGATCATCCTCCTGGTCGGGGGCTCTCGCGCTTTCGACACCAGCACTCTGGGAGAGCGCCGGGCGCGTCGGCACCACCTGAAGGTCGCCCCCCTTTGCCCTCCGTACACTCTCGCGAACTCGCGATTCAAGGAGCGAGGGACTCCGTCCTCCCGGCATCACGCCCGATGTCACACTTCCGAGCGGACGGCGTAGATAGCAGTCCTTGAGGAGAATTCCTGATGAAAGCTTCGCCGACCGAACTGCGTCCAGGGCCCTGGGTCCGGGAATCCGAATACCGGTTCGTCCACCGGTCCGGCGTCGTGATCGAGCGCCGGGGGTTTCCTCACCGGCCCGGCTGGTTCCTGGTCCCCGTAGAATCCGGCCAGCCGACGCTCCGCTTTGCTCCCACGCCTCAAGGCTGTGACGACGCTCTCCGGGCCTATTCGGGCCGCATCGCCGTCACCGATCGCCTGACGCGCATTGTGACCGCCTGAAGAACCAATATCTCAAGGAGTTCTTTATGAACCGCATCGCCGGCATTGTCTTCCTCGTCCTGGGGATCATTCTGCTTGGCTGGGGCCTGGCCGCGCACGACTCGGTGGGTTCGGGCATCTCCCGGCTCTTCACGGGCTCTCCGACCGCGAAAACGATCTGGCTCCTGGTCGGGGGAGGTGTTCTCACCGCGATCGGCCTGGGCTCGATTTTCTACCCGGGCCGCGGTACTCCTGCTTAAGGCTTCGTCGCCTTCGAGCGGGACCGGAAAGTTCCCCCGGTTTCGTCAGGATGTCGCGAAGAATCCCAGAGAATCCGTGTACTTTCTGGATCCTGCTCGAAGGCTAGAATAGTGTTCTCGGGCTGTAGCTTGGAGTAAGTGGGCTCGGCGCCCACGAAGACGTCATGATTGCTCTCGTCGCTGAAATCATCGTTGTCTCCGTCGGGTCCATCGTGGTGATCGCCGTCCTGGTCCCGCTTCGGATTGCGGCCGCCGTCCTCGACATGATGGCATCGCTTGGGGAATCCGAGCCGAGGATCCCTCGAAGGGTGCGGACCGAAGAGAAGACCCCCGTCTTCACGCAATGGCTGAGAACTTGAGCCCGGAACCTTTGGGCCCGGGCGAGGGGAGGCAAATTGGACGCGGGGCCCCAGCACGTTGAGACGGATCGAGGTCGCCCGTGAACCACGATTCCGACCCGTTCCGGGTCGCGCTTGAACATCTGAAAGACATGATTCCGGCCGCACCGGCCGGACCGCCTGGGGCGGAGGCGGATCAGAAGTCGACCCTGCCCATCCCGGCGGAAGTCGAAGAGGCCGCCCGGAATCCCAAGGCACGGGTGGACCAGTACGTCCTCGTCTCGCGGCTCGGGGTCGGCGCCATGAGCGACGTCTGGCGGGCCTGGGACCGGGAACTGAAGCGCTGGGTGGCGATCAAGTTTCTCCAGGTCACCGGGTCCGAGGACTTTCTCCGATTGGAGCGCGAAGTCCAGGCTTCCGTCAACTTAACCCATCCCAATATCGCCGCCGTCTATGGAATCGGGAAAAGAGACGGAACTCCCTACGTGGCGCTCCAGCTCGTCGAAGGAACGACCCTGGCGGCCTACCTGGAATGCGATCCGAAACTCGCGGCGTCGCTCGTGCGGGCTGCAGCCCTCGCCGTCCACCACGCCCACGAGGCCGGGGTCTTTCACCGCGATCTCAAGCCCCAGAACATCATGGTCGAAAGGTTGGGGACCTCGGAGGATGGCCCGTTCCGCGTCACCGTCATGGACTTCGGATTGCCGAAGGAAACGTCGCTCCGCCGCTCGGGTTCGGAGAGCGTCGTCGGGACGCCCTCCTACATGCCCCCCGAGCAAGCCCAGGGGGAGGCCCACCGCGTCGATGCGCGGAGCGACGTCTACAGTCTCGGAGCCACGCTGTACGACATCGTCACCGGACTCCCGCCGTTCACGGGAGTGAACGCCGCTGAGATCCTTCGGCAGGTGGTCGGGTTCGAACCGGCGCCACCCCGGGAGCTCCAGCCGAAGGTCGATGCCGACCTGGAGGCCATCATCCTCAAGTGTCTCGAGAAGGACCCCGATCGGCGCTATCCGACGGCGCTGGCCCTGGCTTTGGACCTGGAGCGGTACGTCGAGGGAAAAACAACCCAGACTCGGGCTCCGAGCTTCGGCGATCGCCTGCAGAAGCGGATCCTGAGGCACAAGACTCTATCCCTGGCTCTCGCGGCCGCGGCGGCGACGGTGCTGGGAGCTGCGATCCTCCTCACCGCCCGCTCGGTCGAAAGAGGAAAAGAACGCGAGGCTGCCGCGCTGGCACGGCAGGCCATCCAGGGATCGAAGGAAGCCGAGACGCTCCAGCGCACCAGAAGCTCCAGTCCTTCCCAATGGGCTGCCCGGTTCGCCCAGGCGCTGGGGCAGGCGGACCTCGCGGTCGAGAAAGTCCCGACGCTCGCCGCCGGCCACTATGCGCGGGGCGAGGTCCTCCGCGCCGAGGGGAGAGTCCGCGAGGCCGCCCGAGCCTTTGATCGCGCGCTCGCGATCAACCCTGCACTCGAGGAGGCCTGGTACGGACGCGGGATCTGCCATCTCGAGCTTTATAGCGAGAGGATGTCCGCTCCGTCGCTCGGGGAGTTGACGGGACGAACGGGCGGGCTATTGCGAACGCCGGAACCCCAGCAGGAAGCGGAAAAAGCCGCAGCGATCTCGGATCTCGGACGGTACGTCGTCTCTCGGCAGATCCACGCC
>DATGFI010000080.1:0-4057 GCA_035309205.1 Planctomycetota bacterium
AAAGAGCTCGGAGATCACCCGGGACGGGAGAGAAAGAAGCGAAGGAAGCTCCTGCCGGGCCCGGACGGAGGTCACGATTTCTCGGAGGACATCGGACGGCGGTGCGCTGCGAGCGGAGGACTCGTGGACCGAGAACGACTCCAGCTTGGCCAGAAGTTCGTCATCCCCGAAGGGGCGCACCATGTAACCGAGGGCGCCTCGCGCCACGGCGGCCTCGGCCAACGGCACCTGGTTCCGGTTCACGCAGAAGAGGACGCCGACCTCGTCGACGACCCGGAGTTCCTCCAGGCGGCACATCAGGTCCGTGCCGTCCAATCCGGGCAGGTCCCAGTCGGCAATGACGACGGCGGGGCCTGCCGGACGCATGTGGATCCAGGAGACCAGCTGGTCGCCGGCTTCGGCGTCGCCAATCGTGTCGGCTCCGGGCCGAGTCCTCTCCAGGGCGGAGCGGGTGATGGCCCTCACCGCTCGCGATTCGTCGGCAACCAGGATCTGCACGGAGGGGAACGAAGCAAACGACGGGCCAGGGTTCCCCGGGAAAAGAAGGCGGAGGGACTCGGCCGGGTTCCGACGAAATTGTCGGATCTGGCGAATTGCCGACAATTCCGGCTCGTCCTTGGGCGCGCGGCTGCGAGATTTAGTGGCATCCGAGCGCGTCGCATCCAACAATAGCGGGCGGAAGGAGCGTTCATGCCCAGGAAAGTGGATACGGTCGCACGGTTCTTCCGACGCGTCGTCTCGTTTTCGACGGAGTGGAAGGACTACGAGCCCGTCCTCACGCCCGACTTCTCGCAGAAGGAGTTCCCCAGTCCGCAGCACCCCAAAGGCGTGACGCTCAATGCGGCGGAGCTCCTGAAGAGGGTCGGCGAGCAGAGGAAGCAGCTGTCGGCTCAGCACTTCGAGATGACCACCCAGATCGAGACGGACAATCAGGTGGCGGTCGAAATCCTCTGGACGGGCCTCCTGGCGGCCGACCTGGGCCCCTTCAAGAAGGGGAAGAACATCAAGGCCAACCTGTGCATGGTCTTCGACTTCCAGGGCGACAAGATCCTCGCGCAGCGCATCTACGACAGCCACGAGCCGGTGTCCGGCTGACCGTCAGGCGGTCTGGGCCTTCCGCCACCGGGTGCCTTCCAGGGCGGACTTCACCAGGGCGACGATCCCGCGGAGCGAGAAGGGCTTGGGGACGAAGAGGACCGACAGATCCAGCCACGTATCGGAATAGGTCGCCGACAGGCAGATGACGCGGATGTCCGGATGCTGGCCGCGGACCCGTTCGATGAGTTCCTTCCCGCCCATGAGGGGCATCATGAGGTCGGTGATGAGGACGTCGAAGGGTTGGACCCCCGGGGAGCATCGATCCAGGGCCTCCGCGCCGTTACAGGCCGCTTCGACCTGGTATCCCTGTAGTTTCAGAATCTGGACCAGGATATTGCGGATGGTCGCGTCGTCGTCGACCACGAGGATGCGCCGGTCCGGTTGTTTCGTTTCCTCCCGGCCTTCGGCACCCTGACGCTCCCGGATGCGGGTCCCCATAACAACCTCCTTGATGGCATCGGGATCTATCGCAGGAAGCGTGCCACTCGATGGACAGGGCATTCCAGCGCGGAAATGAGGGGCTGCCGCCGGGCTGCCGACAATTTTGTCCTTCGGCCGCCCCCTTGGGACCGCGGAAGGGCGCCGTCTCCGGAGAAGCCTCCGCGCAGGCCGCTTCCGACGTCCCCCTTCTTTGACCGCTTCCGTCCGGAAATTAGGTCGTACATGGGGGCATGGAGCCCTGGGATGGACTCGAGCCTGAGCGACGGGAAGGAATTCCGTGAAAACGCCGATCTCCCCGTACCGGAACGCCGGGACGGGGGTGGTCACCACGACGTGATCAGGCATGTGGTGCGATGAGCGCTAGCCCGGGAGGGCACATGCGGAATGACGAGTCGAACATCCGGGAGCCCCACCCGGATTTCTCCGGAGGACACAAGAGGCGGTTCAGCGTCCCGGAGGAGCCCTTCGTGGCCCGGAGCCCGACCGAGGGCGGCAAGAAACCCTGGGCCTTCGTGATTCTGGCGGCGGCCCTGGCGGCCTTGACGTCCCCTCTGTGGTACTTCTCTCCCCCGATGATCCTGGGCACGGCGGACCGGTTCCGGGCGCTCGCCATCGGAGTTTGGTTCCTGATCGGCGTGTTCGCCCTGATCGCCGGGCGCGATCGGGAGCCGGGCCTTAAGCTGGACACCTCCACCCGCACGGTGACCCGGAAATCCGGGGGACCCTGGAGAACGCAGGTCCAGTGGAGCTGTCCGGGTCAACGTGTCAAATTCGTGTCGCTTGAGGTGGACGCCGAGGGAAGCGCACGGCTCCAGGCGCTGCTTTGGGGAGGCAGTTCCTTTCTCATCGAAACGGGTTCGAGCGAGAAGGAGTTGCGCGCTCTGGGCAAGGAATTGGCTCGCTGCTGGCAGGTGCCGTTCAGGATCGGGGGCTTTGAGACCCGGCGCTTCTGAGGAGTTGCGCCAGGGACGGCGGTCCCCAGGCTCCCGCCGTAGGACCGGGGCCTGGCTTCCCGAGACCTCGAGCGCTTCCGCGGGCGGCCGGCATTCCAGGAATTCCGAGGATCCCGGAGGCCAGCCTCAAGGCTTGTCCGACGCCAGGAGCTTGGAAGGATCGGCCCTGGGCGCAAGCTTCTGGCCCGTCCCCATGCAGGAGCGGCAGGCCCAAAGGATCCTGCGGAACACGTAGCCCCGGCCGTCGCAGTCCTTGCACGGAGTCATCGTGCAGATTTCTTCCAGCGTCGGCGGCGCATGCTGTTTCTTGTCGCACTGCTTGCAGTCATTGAAGCCGTCCTTGCACTTCTCGCACTTGATGAGATTCTCGATCCCCGTGTTCTTGCAGCGGGGGCAATTGTCCAGGAGGATTCCGCTCGATTGCTTCTTCCTCCCGGTCCCTCCGCAATCCCTGCAGACGATCCTGGTTTCCTTCTTGCCGTGGCAGTTGGTGCAGCGGAGCTTCCCTTCTCCGCCGCAGATATTGCAGATGGCGACGGCTTTGATCGACTTCGCGAGCGCGGCGAGATGCTCGCGCAGGGCGGGCGCGGACGCCGGAATCGCCCCGAGCGCCGCAACGGCACGATCGAACCCGCGCTGCTTCTGCTGGACGAGCCGGAGCAAGGCGTAGGTCCAGACGTACCGGACGACGGGCGTGTCGACCATCCGGAGCTGCGGCTCCTTGATCCACGCCATGACCGCGAGGTCAAAATCTCCGGCGGTGATCCAGCTGTCGAGCTCGCGGACGACGTGGCCCTCGGCCGTGCCCGCGATCCCGTTCTGGATCACCAGGCCCAGGAGGCGCGCGGTCCGATCGTTCTCCTGCCCGATGGGGGCCTGCCCGATGTGGCCGATGCCGAAGAGCGTCAACGCATCCACCGGAGCGGCGGGATCCGCCTTCCGGAGGGTGTTGATCTGATCGACCAGGTAGTTCGCGGCGACCTGATTGTCGGCGGGGGTCATCTTGAGCGGCGCCGTGAACCAAGGCTTGGCGAAGTATTCCTGAAGGGCTTTCTGGGCGCCGCCCTGGAGCTTCCACTCCGAGTCGCTCCGGGAAAGATAGATCATGGCCGCCGTGGCCAGCTCGTAGATGGTGGGATAGCTGGCCCGCTGGGTCCGGAACGTTTCCCGGGCGGCGACCCGGAGTTCCGGGTTAGAGCGCTTGGCCGGATCAGCCAGCGTGGCGAACGCGCTTCCCATGTCCAGGGACAGCGGCCGGGTGTCGACCAAAGTCGAGCGGTCCCCGCCGACCCCGTCCGAGGAGGAGAAGCCGCCGTCGTGGGTCACCTCGCCCCGAAGCATCCGAGTGAGCTGCATCACCAGGACGAGCTTCTGGTCCAGATCCGAATACCTGTCCTCGGGAAAGAGTTCGCGTGTTGCCGAATAGGCATCCCGGGCGCTCTTGAGCTTGGTCAGGGCGTCTTTCAGCCGGGCATTCCGCTCGGCGGCGTTGTCCATCGTCTTGGCGTCCTTGAACGCCAGCTTCGCCTCCTCGTACTGCTTCTCGGCGTCGCCCAGGATTTCTT
>DATGFI010000081.1:0-2188 GCA_035309205.1 Planctomycetota bacterium
ATCTACCAGTGCTCCGAGGACGCCTCCCGCCGGATGGACATCGGGACGTTCGTCAGCGGCGAGCTCGATACGTCGATCGGCCGCCTGGCGATGGCGGAATGGAAGGGCTACATCGTCGGGATCCTGGCGGATCAGCCGGCGAAGAAGGAAGATCTGAACGCGGCGGTCGAGAAGTTCGTCTCATTGCTCTCGGTGGGATAACAGGGACATGAAAGAAGTCCTTCTCAGCCTGAACAAGGAAGTCGGCGTCAAGGGGTCGATGATCGTCACCCGCGACGGGGTGGTGGTGGCCTCGGAGATCCTTCCGCCCCTCAACGGCGACATGGTGGCGGCGATCGCCTCCAACTCGATCCAGCGGGTCAACTCCTCGCTGCGCGAGCTGGGATCCAACAACTTCTCGAGGTACCTGTTCAACTCGACCTACGGCAAGATGATCTTCACCGAGACGGGAGACGCGTACCTCGTGGTGGTGCTGGACAAGCACATCAACATCGATTTCACGATGCTCGCGGTGGCGTCGGCCGCGCGGAAGATCAAGAACCTGGGAAGCATGGCATGATTCGAGTTTCTGGCCCGGGAAATCGGGCCGAGCGTTGACACGGTGGGATTGACGGGGTAATATTCTCGCGCTACATCCATGGTCCAAATCAACTTTGCCCGACGTGAAGTAAACTGCAAGATCGTGTTCTATGGTCCGGGTCTATCCGGCAAGACCACGAACCTGGAAATCATCCACAAGAAGGTGCCGGACACGGCGCGCGGCAACCTGACCTCCATCGCGACGGAGCAGGACCGCACGCTGTTCTTCGACTTCATGCCGCTGGACCTGGGCCAGGTGGCGGGCATGAAGACCAAGCTCTTCCTCTACACGGTCCCCGGCCAGGTCTACTACGATTCGACCCGGAAGCTGGTGCTTCAGGGGGCCGACGGGGTGGCCTTCATCGCCGACTCGGACCCCAACCGGATGAACGACAACCTGGAGTCGTTCAAGAACCTGGAGCGCAACCTCAAGGACTACGGGGTGGACATCCGGAAGCTTCCGGTGGTCATCCAGTACAACAAGCGCGATCTGCCCGGCGCGCTCAGCGTGCCCGAGCTGAACGCCAAGATGAACTCGATCGGCGCCCCCACCTTCGAAGCCGTCGCGGTGAAGGGTGAAGGGGTCATGCAGACCCTGAAGGGCATCTCGAAGCTGGTCGTCGACCGCTTGAACGAGGAGTATGCCCCCGTCAAGTCTGCCGCGGGCGCCCCGGCGGCCGCTGCGGCGGCTCCCGCGGCCCGTCCGGCGCCTCCGCCTCCCCCGCGTCCCCCGTCCGCCGTGACGCCCGCACCCGCGGCCCGTCCGGCGCCCCCGCCGCCTCCGCCGCCGCGTCCGGCGCCGGCCCCTGCGGCGAGGCCGGCTCCGCCGCCTCCGGCCCCTCGGCCTGCGGCTCCGGCGCCGCGTCCGGCGCCCGTCGCTCCGGCTCCCGCGCCCGTGGCGGCGCAGAAGCAGGGCAGCGGGAAGGGCGGACTCATCGTCGTCATCATTCTGCTCGTCGTCCTGGGCGGCGCCGCCGCGGCCTGGTACACGGGATCGCTCAGGAACATCGAGTTCTTCAAATTTCTTCCGCCGCCCCCGTCGAACAAGTAGTTTGGATTTTGCGTCGTGGCCGGAAGGCGTGTGGTAAACTAATCCCGGAGGGATAGAACATGGCGATGGGTAAAGCGGACGAATCCCTTAGATCCACCCGACTGGTCTTCTACAAGGAAGACATCGAGAAGATCGCCAAGGTTCTCAATACCTTCCTCAAGAACGCCAACGCGCGGTGCGTCCTCCTCGTCGATAAGGACGGCCACCTGGTCACCAAAGAAGGCGAATCGTCCACGTACGACATGGACACCATTTCGGCCCTCGTCGCCGGCTCCTTTGCCGCCACCAAGCAGATGGCGAAGCTCCTGGGCGAAGAGGAGTTCTCGATCATGTTCCACCAGGGGAAGAAGGACAACATCCAGCTGTCCCTCGTCGGCGAGCGCACGATCCTCGCCGTGATTTTCGACGACAAGACGACCCTGGGCATGGTGCGACTCTATGCAAGCCAGGTCTCCTCGAAGCTCGGCGAGCTCTTCACCGATATCTCGGAGCGCAAGAGCGAAGGCGAGAAGATCTCGCAGGAGTTCGGCCAGGCCGCCAAGGGCAAGCTGGACGACA
>DATGFI010000082.1:0-6386 GCA_035309205.1 Planctomycetota bacterium
CCTTGCCGGACCTGGCGTGCAGGTCGAGCGAGACGGTCCCGCTCCCAGTCTCCACCGTGATGGATTTCTTCCTCGTGAGGCCGTGATCGAAGACGTACTTGCCGATGCAGCGGATGCCGTTGCCGCACATCGAGCCCTCGGAGCCGTCCGCGTTGAACATGATCATGCGGAAGTCGGCCTTCTTCGAGGGAGCGATGAGGATGAGGCCGTCGGAGCCGATGCCCGTGTGCCGGTCGCTGATGGCGATCGACAGGGCGGACGGATCGGGGACCTTCTCCTTGAAGGCGTCGACGTAGACGTAGTCGTTGCCGGCGCCGTGCATCTTCGTGAACTTCATGGGGCGGCCATGGTACTGCGTCGATCGGTTGACGTCAACCGGTCGGGGGAGGTAGGGTAGGCGCGTGACGCTGACGGTGGGCATCGACGAAGTGGGTTACGGTCCCCGGCTCGGACCCCTGGTGGTCTGCGCCGCGGCGGCGCGGGCTCCGCTGCCGGCGGGCGTTAGGATCGCCGACTCCAAGAAGGTCTTTTCCCAGCAGCGGGGCGTTTCCACCCTCGAACCGGCGGTCCTGGGCTTCCTGCAGGCGAGGACCTTCGCCGAGCTCCTGGACCGGCTCTCGGCGAAGGCCCCGTCCCAGCCGTGGTACGCGGCCCCGAAGGATCTCCCCCGTGCAGAGCCCCTGGCGGGACTCGCGGGCGCCTGGGTCCGGATCGTCGACCCCGAGGAATTCAACGCCTCCACCCGGAAGCGCAACAAGAGCGATTTCCTGTTCGAGCTCGCCGCGACGATGATCACGGAGATCCGGCGGCAGCATCCCGGCTCCATCCGGTTCCTGGTGGGGAAGCAGGGCGGCCGGAGCCGCTACCTGCGGGGCATCCAGGAGCAAGTCTCGCCGACCGTGATGGTGATCGAGGAATCCCGCAGACGCTCGGCCTACCAGGTGCCCGAGGGATCGATCGAATTCCTGATGGATGCCGAGGACCAGCACGAGCTGGTCGCCCTGGCCTCGATGATCGGAAAGTACGTGCGCGAGTGTTCGATGAGCCTCTTCAACGACTGGTGGGCCGGCCACCTGGCCGGGCTCCGGCGCACGGCGGGCTACGGACCCGACGCCCACCGCTTCTTCCGCGAAATCGATCCCGTCCGGAAGTTCCTTCAGGTCCCGCGGGAGGCGATCCTTCGGCATCGCTAGATCTCCCTTGGCATCCCGGGCTTGTTGTGTTGTAATAGGTCGCGTGACCTATTACGGCATAGGAGCTCCATGAGCAGGCGCAAGGAACGCGGCCGCCAGCTTCTCCGGGTGCTCAAGCTGATCAAGCTGTTCGAGCATTCGCGCTACGGAATGACGATCAACGAGCTCTGCCGCGAGACGGCGGTGACCCGCCGGACGCTTTATCGCGATCTGGAGATGGTCGAGGACGCCGGCTACCGCTTCGTGAAGGACGGAGGCGGAGGAGGCCTCTCGAAGAAGTGGCGCTTCCCTCCCGGGATGCGGAAGGCGCCGGACAAGCCGTACACGGAGAGCGAGCTCCTGTCGCTCTACTTCTGTATGAACCTGCTCCAGCCGTTCCGCGGCACCCCGCTCAGGGACGGCCTGGAGTCGCTCCTGGCCAAGATCGAGGCGACCTTCACGGAGGAGGAGCGCGAGTATTTCGGCGATCTCGTCTTCACGCACGTCGCGAAGATGACGCCCTCCAAGGACTACCGTCGCCATGCCACGGCGGTGGGCACCCTGTCCCGCGCCTGCCTCGAGCACCGCAAGGTCGAGGTCACGTACCGTGCCGGCGACGACCAGTCAAAGACCTACGCGTTCTCCCCGTACTGCGTCGCGTACTATGGAGGCGAGCTCTACACGATCGGGTGGAGCGACCTGCGCAAGTCGGTGAGGACGCTGCGGGTCGACCGGATTCGCAGCATCAAGCCGCTCGCCGAGAAGTTCGAACGGCCGAAGGACTTCGACCCGGAGGACTACCTGGGCCGGAGCTTCGGCATCTATTCCGAGGGCGAGCAGGAGAAGGTCGAGATCGAATTCGCGAAGGAAGCCTCGCGGACGGTTCTGGAGCGCGAGTGGCATCCGACGCAGAGGATCGAGCAGGGCCCCGGCGGCAAGGTCACGCTCAAGATGACCGTCCAGGGCCTCCACGAGGTGGCGCGCTGGGTGCTCTATCACGCCCCCTACGCACGGGCGCTGGAGCCGAAGGAGCTGCGCTCGATGGTGGCCGCCAACGCCGCGCGGGCCGCCGCAGCGCACAAGACCTGAAGGGGCCTTCCGGGCGGGAGCGCTACTCCGCGCTTCCGGCGACCCGGCATGTCGGGCAGCCCAGGCCATACTTGGCGATGAGGCCCGTATTCTCCGTCGGTTCGTGGCAGGCGGGGCAGTGGTGGAGATACTTGTCCACTGCCACCCGGGCTCCTGCATGGGGCGCGGAATAGAGCCATGTCGGCAACGCGGCGTTCAACTTCTGGGCCACCTGGCGGCCAAGCTGGTTCACCTTGCTCTTGCCGCCGTCGAGCTCGCCCTTGGCCCAGTCCTCGTACTCGCCGCTGGCGAACCACAGCATCTCAATGGCGTAGGCCTGGTCGACCCAGCGGCGTAGGAGATGCACCGCCTCCCTCGGCCCCTTGATCTTGTCCACCGGGATGCCCCCCCCGCACTTGCCGCAGGGCAGCTCGTCCCGTGACAGGCTCACCGACAGCACCAGGACCCGGTCCTCTCCGCAGGCGCAGGAGTCGCTCATGTGCGCAGCTTCCTCTTCAGGTGTTGTTCGACCGTCGCGACCTTTGCCTCCAGTCGCCCTTTCGCGCCGCGGCGCCAGTCGCCCTTGATGGAAAACGTGATTCTGACCGAATCCCGGGCCATCCTGTTCCAGCATTTCCGCACGACGGCCATGACCTCGTCCCAGCTTCCCTCGATGCAGGTGCCCATCGGTCCGAGGCGGTAGTCCAGGCCGCTCCGGTCGATGATCTCCAGCGACCGCGCGACCCATTTGGACACCGACGGACCCTTGTCCATCGGCGACATGGAGACTTCGATCAAGAGCATGGACGGAATATACGAGGATGGACGATGATGCTTCAAGGAGGAATGCCTGTGGCCTCACATGTTTGTGAACATTTGCGCCCGCTGGAGGACGATCTGCTGGCGAAAAAGCGCGCGATCACCTTCGCCGGGCAGCCCTGGTCGGCCAACTGCCGCCACTGGATCTACTTCGACGCGGTGCTGGACTGCGAGTCGCTGAGAAAGCGGCTGAAGCTGGCGGACTGCGTGGCCGTCCACGAGAACGACGACCCCCGATCCGGCCGCGAGAAGGGCCTGGTTTGCCACGGCTGCAAGGACGCGGTGATCGGCATCCACCCCGGGGACGCGAAGGGACGCGAGGCCATTTCCTGAGGCCATTGGCGGGGGCGAATTGGTATACTGCGCTCCCGATGCCCTTCGACCCCGAGCCGGAAGTCGAGCTCGTCAGCGCCCTCCAGAACCCGTACAACACGGTGATCGCGGCGGCCCGGACCTGCTACTCCTCCCGCGTCATCACCCCGTCGGACGTCGACAAGGACGAAAAGTCCCGCGACCTGCGCGACCGGATCTACGAGGGCATCTACGACGCGGGCCATCACACGACGATCCAGCATCCCACATTCGTCTTCACCCTGAAGAAGGTGTCCCGGCAGTTCATCTGGAGCTTCCTCCACGCGCACCCCTTCTACAACTCCGAGCAGGTGAGCCAGCGCTACGTCGAGGTGAAGAGGCAGAATTTCGTCACGCCGCCGCTCCAGGGCCCGGCCCTCGAGCTCTATACCGACACTTGCGAGCGCATGATGAAGGTCTACTTCAAGCTCATCGAACTTCTTGGACCCGACATCGAGACGGAGTACTTCAAGCTCTACCCCGCGCGCCGGAAGCAAAGGGAGAAGTGGGAGAGCGGGATCCACAAGCGCGTGCTGGAAGCGGCGCGTTACGTCCTCCCCGTCGCGACCCAGGCGCATCTTTATCACACGGTCTCGGGCATTACCCTGCACCGCTATAAGAAGCTCTGTGACCAGCTCGACACGCCGATGGAGACGCGGCTGATCGTCGACAAGATGATTGCCGCAGTCGACGCGTTTGATCCCCTGTTCTTCCGGAAGCTCGACGATCCCGTGCCCCTGGACGAGACTCTCGAGCACCGGATGTACGAGGAAACGAGGAAGGCTCAGGGCGACGCGGGGGGGGCGGCCTTCGTGAAGGAGTTCGATGCCGACCTGGGGCCCCTCCGGTCGAAGCTCGTCGACTGGAAGGCGAACGCCGAGAAGGTCATGGCCCAGTCAGTCCGCTCGATGCTCGGTCTGGAGGGGGCGCGGCTGGGCGACGACGAGGCGATCGATCTCGTCATGAACCCGTCGAAGAACCGCATCCTGGGCGAGTCGCTGGTGCTGACCACGATGTCCAAGCTGTCGCGGGCGATGAGCCATCCCCACTACACGTTCCGCAAGAAGATCTCCCACACGGCCGACTCACAGGACCAGCGCCATCGGATGGTGCCGGGGTCTCGCCCCATCCTCGCGCTCCAGTTCGTTCCAGACCAGCCCGACCTGATTCTTCCGCCGGTGATCGAAGGAAACGCCGAAGCATCGGACCAGGTCGCGAAGCTGATGAGGAAGGTCTGGACGGCGATCGCGGACCTTCGGGGGATGGGCGTCCCGTGGGAGTCCGCCCAGTATCTCCTGCCGAACGCCTTCCCGGTCCGCTTCGAGGAGTCGGGCGACCTGATGCACCTCCATCACAAGTGGACGACGCGGCTGTGCTACCTCGCGCAGGAGGAGATCTGGCGCTGCTGCGTGGAAGAGGTTCGGCAGGTGAAGGAGAAGCATCCCCTGATCGCCACGCATCTCACCGCACCCTGCGGGCTCCGGAAAACCGCGGGCGCCTCGCCGTTCTGCCCCGAGGGCAACCGCTTTTGCGGCGTGCGCGTCTGGGAGCTGCCGCTGGACCAGTACGTGCGGGTGATCTGACGACTACTCGGACGAGACGAGAAAGTCGCTCCAGTAGGCGTGCTCGTTGTGCCAGTCGTTGGGGAAGTTCTCGACCCGCAGCGCGATCGTCTTCCCGGCGTACGGCGTCAGATCCACCGACTTCTGCCGCCAGCCCGATCCGGGGGGCCCGATCAGGTCTTTCATCACCTGCTTGTTGTCGACATAAACGCGAAGCTCGAAGTCGCCATCCTGGTGGCAGGCCACCCAGAAGGAGAACCTGGTCTTCTTGGCGGAGGGGATGTCGAGGTCGCGCTCCAGTTTCGCGGGCGTGCTGCGGTCCAAGGGATGCGTCTGCAGGACGCTGTCGCGGCCCTGGTAGGAAGGAAGCAGCACGGTGCCCCCCGGTTCCGAAAGCGACGTGATGCGCCAGTCGCCCCAGACGCTGGCCCGACGGGCGGCCTCGTTCAGAGTCCCGACGTAGTCGAGCTTCATCTTCGCCACCTCGGCCGAGCGGGGACCGGCGACCTTCGCCGCGGCGCTGAACATATTGAGGATCTCATCGGTCCGCTCTTGACGCTCGTCGCTCTGAATCATGCCCCGGATCTGCCCCAGGAAGGCATCGAGCTTTTCAGACGCCGTCGGCGCGACCAGGGGTCCGGTCGGAGCCGGAGCCGGTGGCGGGGTTCCGCGGGGCTGCGGCGGGGCCGGAGGGGGCGGCGGAGCCGGCACTGGAGGAGCGGGGAGCGGCTCCGCCCGGCGGGCGACCGGCGGCTCGCTCGGAAGAGGCGGCACGGTTTCGGTCACGGGCGGCCGTTTCGGTCCGCTTTGGGTCAGGGCGAAGATAAGGATGATGAACAGCAGAGCTCCGGTACCGATGATGATCGGCAGGGGATTTGAGCCCCCCGGACCGGTCGGCGGCCGGCGGGGAGGCGGGATGATCGGAATCGATCCGGTGGTGTTCTTGCGCGCTTGCCCTCCGCCGGCCGGAACGCGTCCCGAGGATGTCCGGCGGACCTGGTCTGCTTCACCAGGCTTGAACGGACGGCACTCGGCGCAGAACGGCTTGTTGTCGATCATCCGGGCGCGACCCTTTTCGAAATCGTCCTCGCGCAGGTTGTGGCCGCAACCCTCGCAGTAGACGATTTGACGTCCCATTCCCGGTCGCTCCCTCTTTCAGTGAACGTCCCCCTTCGGGGGGGCTTAGGGCGGTTCCAGCGAATCCCCGTACGGGCTGTACTCGAGTCCCGGGACCGGGGCCTTGTTGGCGTCGGTGATGCGCAGGAGCAGGCCGAAGCCCGCGCCGTTCGTCGTCACTTTGAACAGGAGGCGGTTCCAGCCCTCCTCGAGCCGGAGCGGGACGTTGAACTCGTCCGCCTTGACCGCCCCGGTCTTGTTGTTGTCGTGGATCGGGGAGCCGTTGAGCCATGCGCGT
>DATGFI010000083.1:0-2006 GCA_035309205.1 Planctomycetota bacterium
TGCGCTGGAGGTCCTGCCAGTCCTTGATCGCCAGCACGGCCGCGGGCTCGCCGTCGCCGGCCTTGCCGCCCTTCACCATGCACCAGGCGAAGTGGCCAATCGACTTGAACCCGCCGGACATCTTGCGGCGGTCGATCTCGGATTCGCCGGTCTCGATCCGGCCGCGGCCGGACTTGTCGGAGCCTTGCGCTCCCGAGTGGGGTAGCGAGCGTTGCGGCTCGCGGGCCCAGTCGTCGCCGGCCTTGCTGCGGGCCTTGAGGGCGGAGATATTGTCCAGCGTCGCCTTCCGCTCGGTGATCTGGTCGCCGAGGGTGTCGCGCTCGGAATAGAGGCCGTCCGCCTTCACGAGCTGGTCAGGGGTGGCGGATGGGTTGCTGACGATCGCTTCGGCCTCATCGTGCTTTTGCTGCCACGATGCGCGAAGCCCGATCAGGACGGGATCGTTCATGGGATCTGAACCTCGAAAGGGAAGGGAACTGGTGAGGGGGAATCCGAGTACCCGGATCCGGGATAAGACATGAGCCCGGCGAGAGTCGGATCGCGAGAGCGGGCGTCGTTCAAGAGCCCCGTCTCGCTCGGACGGTGCTTCGGGGAGTGCCATAATGGGGTAAGGAGGTCGAAACGATGAATGAGCCAGAGGTCAAGCCATGTCCGTTTTGCGGATGTAAGGCGTGCGTCCCTTATCGATTTATGCAGGTCTCAGCCACCGATCAACACTACGTGCGGTGCTTGCGATGTGGTGCGTCCGGCCCGCCGGCGGAAGGCCGGGCCGCCTCGACCGAGGCGTGGAACCGTCGGGATCAAGGGCAGGCTTGAGTCTTGCGGCCTTCGAGGCTTCGGCGTCTGAGCTGGTCGCGGAGGACCTGAGCCGTCTTCTGGGCTTCGGTGAGGACCGGCGCGGACTTCTTGGGCTTCGGCTTCTCGGTCGCCTCGCTCTCGCCGCCCTCCTCGTCCGCGCCTTCCTCGGCCTCATCGCCTTGTTGCTGGCCGCTGTCGCGGGAGCTGTCGGGCTTGAAGCCTTGAAGGAAGGATTTCATCTCGGCGTGCGTGTCGCACATAGCCTTGTGGCAGGCTTTGAGCCCCTTGCAGGCTTCGCCGATGGCCTTGTGATGTTCCTCGGCTTGATCGCCGTAGGCATCCAGCATCTTCATATTGGCGGCCGAGATCGCGACGGATCGCTTCGTCTCGACGGGTGGATCGGTCTTGGTCTCGGACATGGTGGAGTCCTGGGGATGGAGAGACTTGACGCCGGTCATCTCGGCTCGCGGGTTCGCGGGAATTCCGACTACTGACACCTCAAATAATGACAGGGCTTTGATGTGACGGACTTGCTTCGAGCCGACTCGTTCGTACTCCTCGGCGTTGCAGACATAGCCGATCGAGACCAGCACGCGCTTCTTCAGCGCCATCCGCTCGCGGCATACGGTTCGGACCGCCTGGGCCTCGGGGGTCGAATGGAAGCGGCCACTCACGCGAAGCCCGTGTGAGTCCTGGGTGGCCGATTCAATGATGGCTACGGGAAGGCTCATCATGTCGTGGTTCAACGCCAGGAAACCGTCGGTCGTAAACGCAGGCAGATTGTCGAAGGCCCCGACCGCGATCACGTCGCCCTGACGGTCCGGCGCGCCCCCGAACGTCGCGGCGTACATCTCGAACGATCCTGAGTCGTCCAGGCTCTGGAACTCGACGTCGAACGTCTTGCGCGGCAGGCAGCCCGCGGCGTCGGCCGGCTTGAGGGGGGGAGCTTCGAGGGTAGTGGTCATTCGCGTGGCAGCCTTATGAAGTGGAACACGCCCGGCCCCCACGTCGTCTCGGACGCCTCATCCTTGAGCCGGTCGGCGGGGGAGAGCGCGCCGACCATGTCCATGCGGCTCAGCGTCAACAGGAGCGCGTTATTCGCCTCGCCGAGCCGGGCCTTGAACTGCTTCACGGTCGCCCCAGGGTGGGCCGCTCGGAACTCCTCGAAGGCGTCGGAAATCCAGACCTTGACGTCGGTGTAGCGCTCG
>DATGFI010000084.1:0-3002 GCA_035309205.1 Planctomycetota bacterium
CGGCGTTTAACACGCGGACCCAGAGAAGCTATGAAACCAAGTTCAAGGCGCGGCTGACGACTTCCGGGGCTCCGCTCGACTACGAAGGTCGCTGCGTCTGGGTCCATCCCGGCGTCCTCTTCGTCCACTACACTGCGTCGGGCGGCGACGAAAAAATGATCGTCCGCACCGGGCCCGCGGACGCCTGGGTTTACCACAGCCTGGTCGGCGACTGGATCACCGCGGACGAGATCGGGATGCCCGGCGCCGGCCGCGGTATCCAGAATCCTGATGAAGTGCTGTCGGTCGTCGCGCGCCATTCCGGGTCGGCGAAGCTGATCCGGCCCGGGGTCGTCGAACTTTCGTTTTCCGGCGACGACATCGAGAAGGTCATGAAGGAGCAGGCCAGCAAGGATTCCTTCAATTGGAAGGAGTCGAGCGCGAAACTGGAACTGAGCGTCGACGCGGAGAACCGTCTGGCCCAGTTCACCTGCGATGCAACGCTGAAGTCGGCGAACCCCGCCGTGAAAGGAGAGGTCCGATACACGGCGGAAGTGACGCTGGTGGCCTACAACAGCGTTCGCGAGCTCAAGTTCCTCGACGAGAAAAGGCGGGAGATCCCGCTTCGGATGGAAATGAAGGCGAAGATCGAATCCGTTCTGAAGGAGAAATAATAATGGCCAGCAAACTAGTGGAGTTCAGCCGCGAGGCTCGCGCGTCGCTGCTCGAGGGCGTACAACAGCTCGCCCACGTCGTCAAGGTCACCCTCGGCCCCGGCGGCCACAATGTGGCCATCGAGCGCAAGTGGGGCGCCCCTCTGGTCACGCGCGACGGCGTCACGGTGGCCCGAGAGGTCGAGCTGCCGAATCACTTCCAGAATGCCGCCGTCCAGCTGCTGAAGGAGGTCGCGATCAAGACGGGCGACACTGCCGGCGACGGCACCACGACCGCGACGGTGCTCGCCGAGGCGATCTTCGTCGAATCCTTGCATCACATCGAGGCCGGAGCGAATCCCATCACGCTTCAGCGCGGCATCCTGAAAGCGGTCGAGGCGGTCCAGAAAGATCTTCAAAAATCGTCCAAACCCGTCTCCGGCAAGAACGACATCGAGTACGTCGCGACGGTCGCCGCGGGAAATGATCCGGAGATCGGAAAGATCATCGCCGATGCGATCGACATGGTGGGCAAGGACGGTGCGGTTACCGTCGAGGAAGCCCGGGGCATTGACACGAAGATCACCCGAATCGAGGGCCTGCAATTCGACAAGGGCTACATGTCGCCGCACTTCGTGAATCGGCCGGAGAAGCTGACCTGTGAGCTGGAAAAGCCCTACATCCTCGTCCACGAGAAGAAGATCAGCAGCGCCAACGCGCTCATCCCCATCCTTGAGAAAGTCGCTCCGACCAAGCGTCCGCTCATCATCATCGCGGATGAGCTCGAGGCGGAGGCGCTGGCCCTCCTCGTGGTTAACCGCATCCAGGGCGTGTTTATCTCCTGCGCGATCAAGGCGCCGGGTTTCGGAGACAGTCGGAAGGAGTTGCTCGAGGACATCGCGGTTTTCACGGGAGCCAAGGCGATCCTCGAGGATATCGGCGTCACGCTCGAGGACGTCGGCATCAAGGATCTTGGCACTGCCAAGAAGGTCATCATCGAAAAGGAAACGACGACGATCATCGAAGGAGCGGGCTCCGACGAAGCCATCCAGGCCCGGATCCAACTCATCAAGAACGCGATCTCCCTGGCGAGCTCCGACTATGACCGCGAGAAGCTCCAATCCCGACAGTCCAAGCTCTCGGGCGGCCTCGCCCAGATCAACGTAGGCGCGGCGACCGAGGTCGAGATGAAGCAGAAGCGCGCCCGACTCGAGGACGCGCTGCATGCCGCCCGCGCGGCGGTCGAGGAAGGCGTTCTTCCCGGGGGCGGCGTCGCCCTCCTGCGGTCGCGCCGCGCGATCGACGCGCTCAAGCTGAGCGGCGACGAGGCGACCGGAGCCGCGATCCTCCGACGCGCCCTGGAGCAGCCCATCCGGCAGATCGCCGACAACGCCGGCGCCCGCGGCAGTGTCGTCGTCTCGAAGATTGAGGAGTCGAAGGACTATGCCTTCGGCTTCGACGCCCAGGAAGGCGAATACAAGGACATGATCAAGGGCGGCATCCTGGATCCGCGGAAGGTGCTACGCCTGGCGCTGCAAAATGCCGCCAGCATGGCCGGCATCTTCATGACGACCGAAGCCGTCATCACCGAGAAGCCGGAGCCGAAAGTCGCGGATAACATCCCCTCGGGCATGGGTGATGGCCCGAGCCCCGGCATGCCCTCGATGCCCGGGATGATGCCTGGCATGGGCGGGATGGGCGGGATGGGCGGCATGGGTGGCATGGGCGGCATGGGAATGTAGTCGTGTGACTGAATCGGACCGGGCGCCGTCCTGGCGGCGTTCGGTCCGATGGCTCAAGCGGCACTTTCGGCCTTCGGGAGCACGGATATTCCCTCCGACGGTCCGACCGCTGCGTCTCCCGAGGCAGGCGGGAAATCGCTCCCATTTCCAAGGCCTGAATTCCTGCTCTGTTCGCCCTGGAGCGACGGGAGCCTGGAATCCTCTCCCGAAGAAGATCCGGCGCTACTTCCGCCGGGGACGCCGCGCCGCGTATTCGAGTGCCGAGCGCACGGCATCCACCAGGTCCTTTTTCTTGAAGGGCTTTTCCAGGTACGTGACGGCCCCCGAGGCGAAGGCCGCCACCTTGTCGCGCGGATCCGTCCGCACCGACAGAATCACGACCGGGATGGACCAGGTCCCGCGCTGCGACTGAAGCTTCTCCGCCAGCGCCAGGCCGTGCATTCCGGGCAGGTTGATGTCCAGAAGGAAGAGGTCCGGCCGGGACATGAGCAGTTGGGCCAGCGCCGATTCGGCGTCGCCCACCGTCACGACCTCGTGACCCGCCGCCTTCAGTGTCGCGGTGACGAACTTGCGGATGCGGGGATCGTCGTCAACCGCCAGAATATGCGCCATGGTTCTGCTTCAAGTG
>DATGFI010000085.1:0-19715 GCA_035309205.1 Planctomycetota bacterium
TGTTGAGCGCGCGGATCGCCTCGCCGCGGTACTCGATACAATGACCGGTGCCGCCGCCCGTGCCGATCTTCGAGATCAGCGCCAGGATGATGTCTTTCGCGGTTACGCCCTTTTTCAACTTTCCGTCGACACGGACCTCCATCGTCTTGGGCTTGCGCTGGAGGAGCGTCTGGGTGGCGAGCACCATTTCGACTTCGCTGGTCCCGATGCCGAAGGCAAGCGCTCCGAAGGCGCCGTGGGTGGACGTGTGCGAATCGCCGCAGACGATGGTCATGCCGGGCTGAGTGTAGCCCTTTTCGGGGCCGATGACGTGGACGATCCCCTGGTCGTGGCTCCCCACCCCGTAGAAGGTGATGCCGTTGTCCTTGCACCCGCGGTCGAGCTCGGCGACCAGGTTCTTCGCCTGCGGGTCGGTGATCCCGAGCTTCGGGTCGTGGGTCGGGATGATGTGGTCCACGGTGGCGACGGTCCGGTCGGGACGGCGGACCCTGAGGCCGCGCTGCCGCATCCCGGCGAAGGCCTGGGGGGAGGTGACCTCGTGGATCAGGTGCAGGTCGATATAGAGGACGGCCGGACAGTCGGGCTCCTGAACGACGACGTGGTCGTCCCAGATTTTCTCGAAAAGCGTCTTCGGCATAGGGGCGATACTCTAACGCAAAGGGGGGTGCAGTTCAATCCCTGCCGGGGAAACGCCCCCACGGAAGATCGGAGCCCGGCAGCCTTCAAGGATTCGTCCCCGCTTCCCGGCGTCGGCGACCGCCTCTTCCGTCTCCTTCGGGGTAGAATCGGGGAGGAGGCTCCCGTGATCCAGTTCTCGTGTCCTTCGTGCTCGTCCACCTGCAGCGTGGAC
The DNA here is from genome assembly GCA_035309205.1 of Planctomycetota bacterium. Classification (GTDB taxonomy): domain Bacteria; phylum Planctomycetota; class MHYJ01; order MHYJ01; family JACPRB01; genus JACQFK01. The sequence goes on from DATGFI010000085.1 coordinate 851, forward strand.
GACCGCTTCGCGGGAAGGAAGCTGAAGTGCCCCAAGTGCGGGGCCCGCGTCCTTCACGTGAAGGACCGCGAAGTCCAGCTCCTGACGGCGGGAAGCGCGATCCCTTCGAAGCCCCTTGAGCCGACGGGAGCCGCGCCGCCGCCTCAGGACGTCACGCCGGTGGCGACCGCGGCGCTCCCCCATTCGATCGGCGAGCTGGTGGGGCAGAGCGAGTCGCGGCAGAACCTCTACGTCGGCGCGGGGCTCCTGGCCCTCTTCGCAACCGTCGCGGTCATCCTGGGCATCGCGCTGGGCGTGCGGCTCCTGGTGGTCGCGCCCATCGCGGTCGTGCTCTCGGCCGTCGGCATCTACCTGTGGTTTCACACCCGCAAACTCAAGAGTCGCCTCACGAAGAAATGATGATTTTCTGAAAGACTGCCCGAGGCGCCGAAATGAGGGGGCCGAGAGATCGGAGGCTCCCATGAACGCCGGCGTGCTGGACAACGTGTTCTTCCTGACCTTCCTGGCCTGGCCGGGGGTCGTCCTGGGCTGCGCCCTGCTCAACATGCTCCTGCACTGGTCCTTCAGCTGGAGCGAGCTGTGCATCGACTACCTGGCCGGCATGGTCATCGGCCTGTGCTTCTTCTTCGGCACCGAGAGGAAGGCGAACGAGGCCGCCCACTTCTTCCTGGTCTTCTCCAGCGGCCTCCCCGGGCTCCTCCACGCCTGCGGCGTGTCCGCCCTTCAGCACCGCGGCATGCTCTTCGCCGTGAGCGCCGGCGCCATGGGCGGATCCGTGGTCCTGGCCGGCCTCCTGGACATGGCGTGCAACGCGATCTCCAAGAGCATGAACGTCGGGGGCGGGCTGCTGTCCATCCTGATTGCCCCCCTCAAGCTTCCGTTCTCCTTCTGCACGTCCGCGGTCGGCTTTCTCCTGTGGCTCGCGGGATTGTTCACGTTCATCGTCCAGGCGATCAGTCTCGCCGTCAAAAAGTCGAACGGGACGGCCACGGCCGACGACGAGTACATCACCCGGGTCGGCATCCTCTGCGGCGTGCCGTTCGTGGAATGGAGTCCGAAGTCCGGGATGTACGCCACGACCATCGGCTCGTTCGTGATGGTCTGGAAGGGCCCGGTGAGCAACGTGATCCGCCACGAGTCCTACCACACGCGTCAGTACATCTACCTGCACGACTGGCTGATGCCCTTCTGGGTGATCGGAGGCCTCTGGGGCCTGGCGAGCGCCCAGCTCGTCAAGCACGCGGTCAGCTTCGACGATTTCGCGGCCGCGAGCTCCAGCCAGGAGGTCGGCAACCCGATCGAGCGCGCGGCCTACGGCGGTGGGGACTGAGGTGAAGACCGCTCCGGCCCCGAGGGCGCCGAAGATGAAGGGCCGACGCCCGAGCCAGATCGGCGACGCCCGGTTGCGCGCCTCCCGAAGCCTCTTTGCGTGGCTCTCCCTGTACGGCAGGCGTCCCTCGTCCGGCGAATCCAATGGTCGGGCCGGCGAGATTTGAACTCGCGACCTCCTGCGCCCAAGGCAGGCGCGCTAGCCAGGCTGCGCTACGGCCCGATGCGGGCGACTATATCACGTCCAGAGCGGGATTGCGACGTCCAGGAGGGGCCGCCGAGGACCGGACCCGGCTCAGCGGCGCAGATGCGGCACGCACTGGTGGCAGTAGCTCCGGAGGACCGCCACCCGGATCTTGCACCTGGCGCAGAAGTGCTTCCGGCAGCCGCCGCAGATCCGGGTGCCCTTGCGGTTGAGCGCGCCGCAGCCCGGGCACTTGAACTCGTCGGACCGCATCGCGATCTCGAGCGGACCTGCCGCGTCGCCCAGGTTCTCGCCGCACACCTTGCACTTCCGCTCGGTCACCGCGTTGGAGGTCTCGCAGAAGCTGCATTTCACCATCTGGCCGTACTCGGCAAGGGCGTCGGGGTCCTCGCCCTGCGACACCTTCTTGAGATCGTCCAGGAATTCCGGCACGTGCGGATAGCGCTTCTTCGGCGGCTTGGCGATCATCTTCTTCACCATCGCGCACAGACCGTCGGCGAGCTCCGAGTCGTAGTGCTTCATCGACGGCGCGACCACCTTCAGGTGCTGGTGCATGAGCTCGTTCACCGTTTCGCCCTGGAAGGCGCGATGCCCCGTCACCATCTGGTAGAGGATCACGCCCAGGGAGTACAGGTCGCTGCGCTCGTCCGCCTTGTGGCCGAGCCACTGCTCGGGAGACATGTAGTAGGGGGTGCCGACGATCAGCCCTTCCCGGCCGTCGGGGTTTTCTGAGTCCTGAGCGAGACCGAAATCCGTCAGCCGAGCCCGGCTGTCTTCGGTGAGCATGATGTTCGCCGGCTTGAGGTCGCGATGGACGATGCCCTTGGCGTGCGCGGCCGCCAGTCCGTTGGCGACGTCGTGGATGATGTCCAGCGCCGTCGGCACCGGCAGCTGCTTTTCCTCGTTCAGCCTTTCCTCCAGGGTCTGTCCCTTGAGCAGCTGCATCACGATGAAGAAGTACCCCCGCTGGAAGCCGACGTCGTAGACCTGGACGATGTTCGGGTGCTCCAGCTTCGCGATCGCCCTGGCCTCGAACAGAAGCCGCTTCACCAGCTCCGGGTCGTTCGACACCGACGGCAGCAGCTTCACTGCGACGTAGCGGTTGAGGCCGACGTGCTTCGCCTTGTAGACGGCGCCCATCGAGCCCTTGCCGATCAGCTCCACGATGCGGCAGCCGCCGGCCTCCATGCCGATGGGGGAATCCGGCGTGGCGGTGCCCGACCCCAAGGTCGCCGCGACGCCGACGCTGGCGCTCTGCTGGATGTCGGTCAGGAGCGACGAGTCCGACGGGCACTTCGCCTTCCCCCGCCACTCCTTCAGGACATTGTATTTCTCCCCGCAGGACGGGCAGGCCATGATGACCTGGTCCTGCTCATGGACCAGTCCCTTGACCTGCTCGGAGGTCAGGATGCGCTTGGCGATGAGCAGCTCCCCGAGGTTCTTGAAGGTCCCCTGTCCGGCGAGCTCGGCCTGTTCGCGGAGGGCGTCATTGACCTGGTCGGGGGTCGCCAGGCCGCGCGAGACGACGGCCTCGCCGAAGAGCTGGGACTCGTCCATGGCGGTTTCCGAAGGCTGGGCGCTGGCGTGGTGGGCGGCCATCAGCTCCTTGAACTGGTCGCCGGTGATGTGGCCCAGCTGAAGGAGCAGTTCGCCGACGGAAATCTGGGAGTCGCGCGCTTCCAGGAGATGGAGGGCCCGGTCGGCCGTGCCGCGATCCACCATCTTGCGGGCGACCGCCAGGTCTGCCGCGCGGACATTGCTGTCATTACGGTCATTCATGGGGCTTGAGGAATCTCAGGGCTTCGCCCGCCACATAGAACGAACCGGTCACTACGATCGCATCCTGCGGGCCCGCGGCCTTCCGGGCCAGGGCCAGGGCCCGGGCCACGCTTCCCGCCGCCACCGCCGGACACCCCTTCGCAAGTCTCATCAGGTCTGACGTTGCCGCCGCCCTCGGATTCACCGCTTTCGTGAAAATCGCCAGGTCCGCCACCGGCAACAGCGCCCGAAGCATCGCCCGGACATCCTTGTCCCGCGAGGCCCCGAAGACCAGGAGCAGCCGGCGCCTCGGCACGGCGCTCAACGCGGCCGCCAGGGCCCGCGCGGAAACCGGGTTGTGCGCCGCGTCCACGATCAGGGTCGGACGGCGGCCCACCCGTTCAACGCGACCAGGCAGGCGGATGTTTCGGAACGCCCGCCGGACGGCCCCCGGATTCACAACTGCCCCGGACCGCCGGACCAGGGCCAGCGCGGTCGCGGCGTTGGCGGCCTGGTGTTTCCCCAGGACCGGCAGCTCGTAGGGCCGGCCCTCCGCCCTGAATTTTAGCACGAAGCCGCGGGAGCTCAGAACCCGAAATCGCGGAAAGTAGATCGGTGCCCTGGATTCCAGGACCCGGCGCGCGGCCGGGGGCTGGGGGCTTGAGACCGACGGCACCCCGGGCTTCAGGATCCCGGCCTTCTCCGCCGCGATCGCCCGGAGGGTGTGTCCCAGCTTCTCCATGTGGTCGTAGTCGATGGTGGTGATCGCGCAGGCCGCAGGGAGGATCACGTTGGTCGCGTCCAGTCGCCCGCCGAGGCCCACTTCGACGACCGCATAGTCCACCCCCCGGCGGGCGAAGCTCAGGAAGGCGGCGGCGGTCATGGTCTCGAAGTAGGTCGGCCGCAGCCTTATGAGCTCGGGCTCCATCTCCGCCATGACGCGGGTGAAGTCCGCTTCGCTGATCAGCTTGCCGTCCAGGCGGATGCGCTCCCGGAGGTCGACCAGATGGGGCGAGGTGTAGAGTCCCGTTCGGTAGCCGGCCTCCCTCAGGATCGCCTCGGCCAGGTGCGCCGTCGAGCCCTTTCCCTTCGTGCCGGCGATGTGGAGCGACACAAAGGCGCGTTCGGGGTTGCCCAGGACGCACAGAAGGCGCCGCATGCGCTCCAGGTTGTAGTCGCCGGGACTATAGACGGAGGCCATCCGCTCGTAATCGGTAAAGGAATTGAGGAAGCGGAGGGCGTCGTCGTAGAGGCGGATCATCGCGGCGCGAAAACGTAACACAAGCCGGGAACCATCGTCTATAGTATTGCATCCCTAACCTGTGAGGACTCAATGAAACTTCTGATGGCCGCCTTCCTTCTGGCCCTGCCCGCCGCCCAGGACAAAGTCGAACTCCGCTGGAAGTGGCAGAAGGGACAGGAGCTGGTCTACAAGTCCGTCCAGAAGACTCAGCTGGAGTTCGGCGGGGCGCCGATGGACCAGCACATGGGCTATACCTACTCGCTCACGATCGCGGACGTGGCCGAGTCCGGCGAGGCGACAATCACCGTGAAATACCTCGCAGTGGTGACCAAGGGCAACGGCCCCACCGGAGAGTACGACTACGACTCGGAGAAGGACAAGGAGCCGCCGACGGAAGGCCCCGCGGCGATGCAGGCCAAGATGGTCGGCCAGTCCTTCACCATGAAGATGACGCCGACGGGCAAGGTCACGGACGTCCAGGGCTACGACAAGGTGCTCGAAGCGATGACCAAGGGCAGCGGCGAGGAGGCCGCGGCGGTCCGCGCCCAGCTCAAGCAGATGTTCAACAACGACACCTTCAAGGGCATGATGCAGCAGATGGCCCCGCCCCTCCCCGAGGAGAAGGTCGGCAAGGGGGACAGCTGGAGCAACGAGTTCCAGGTCAAGATGCCGATGATCGGCGGGATGAACTTCACGCTGAAATCCAGGCTGTCCGACCTCCAGGATAACAACGCCCACATCGAGCAGGACATCAAGGTCGAGCTGAAGGGCGGCGACAAGGACAACCCCCTGGCCGGACTGGTCGAAATCAAGGACGGCAAGGGAAAAGCGACGGCGGTCTACTCGACCGACAAAGGCTGCTTCCTCTCGCAGAAGTCCTCGATGGACATGACGATCGCAGTGCAGGGCCAGTCCATGCCGATGAAAACGGTGGTGGAACTGATCCTGGTTTCGAGGAAGTAGTCCGGGCCCCGGAAGGAATTTGCAGACCGCGCGACGCCGGACCCGGGACGAAGCCTGCCGCGATCGTTCTGCGGGAACGCCTCCGGCCGTGAGGCGCCGTCCGGAAGACCGGCGACCATCCCCGGAATGCCCCTAGAGCTTGAGATCGGCGAACGACGTGAACCAGCGGAAGCCGGCGCCCGCCGCCTTAGCCGCCCCCTCGTCGAAGCGCGAGTCGCCGATCATGATTGTCTCGCTCGCCCGCACTCCCAGCCGGCGGCAGGCCTCGAAGATCCCATCGGGAGCCGGCTTCGAGCGGGGGACCTCGTCGCTGCCGACGACGGTGTCCAGGTAGCCGTCGAGCTTCGCCGTCGACAGCGCCTTTTTGGCCAGGCCCACGGGACTGTTCGTGATCACCGCCTTGGGAAGCGTGATCGACTGCAGCGTCGCCGCCGCGCCGTCCATCACCTTCATGTGATGGAGGAAGTCGCCGTAAAGGACGTCGTACTCGGCCCGGAGCTGCTCGATCGTGTGCCGGGTGTAATAGAGTTTGAGGTCGACTTCGAGGCCCTGCCCCCAGCTGGTCTTGTACTGTTCGCGGGTGATGGGGGCGTACCTGTTCCGGCGGGCCACTTCGTTCAGCAGGTAGAACCAGACCTCGTAGGAATCGACCAAGACCCCGTCCAGGTCGAAGAGAATCGCCTTGACCATCGGCGCGGAATGATAGCAGAATAGCCCCCCAATGAGACGACTTTTTGCGCCCCTCCTGCTCCTCCCGCTCTTCCTGGATGCCGGGTGTCAGGAGCCGCCGAAACTCGCGATGATGGACAATATGGTGAGCAACCTCTGCAACCTGCGGAGCTGGGACCGCTACATGCAGGGCAAGGGCAACCTGACCTACGACTCCGTCATGGGCTACGGTCCGGAGATCTACCCGATCATGGTCGACCACCTTACCGACGAGACCCCGACGGCCATCGAGGACGAGATGTCCGGGCGGACGCCGAAAGTCTGCGACGTGGTCCTCCTCATGCTCTTCGAGCTCATGCACAAGAAGTGGCAGGATTTCTCGTCCGACGGTCTGTTCATCTCCACGGCCCTGCCCGACCCCGTCTACTGCATCAAATGGGACCGGGAGACGAAATTCAAGCTCCAAGTCCGATTCCGCTATCTGATCGAGCATCCGGAGGAGAAGAAGAAGTAGGTACGGGACCCCCGTTGCAATCCCCGCCGGCCCCGGATATACTCCCCCTCCCTGTATGGACCTTCGCAACATCGCGATTATCGCCCACGTCGACCACGGGAAGACCACCCTGGTCGACTTCCTGCTCCGCCAGTCGGGCGCGTTCCGGTCGAACCAGGAGACGACCGATTGCGTCATGGACTCCAACCCCCTGGAGCGCGAGCGCGGCATCACCATCCTGGCGAAGAACACCTCGATCGTCTACAAGGGCACGAAGATCAACATCGTCGACACTCCCGGGCACCAGGACTTCGGCGGTGAAGTCGAGCGCGTGCTCCGCATGGCCGACGGCTGCCTCCTTCTGGTGGATGCGGCGGACGGCCCCATGCCCCAGACCCGCTTCGTCCTGAAGAAGGCCCTGGGCCACGGACTTCAGCCCATCGTCGTCATCAACAAGCTCGACAAGCCCGAATCCCGCCCCAAGGAAGTGCTGGACGAGATCTTCTACCTCTTCATGGAGCTGGAGGCGAACGACCAGCAGATGGACTTCCCGGTGGTCTACGCCATCGGACGCGCGGGCCAGTCGAAGCTGAAGATCGAGGACGAGTGGAGCGATTTCCGCCCGCTCTTCGAGACCATCCTGAAGCGCGTGCCGCCTCCCAAAGGGGACCCGACCGCGCCCCTGCAGATTTCCGTCGCGAACATCGACTACAACGAATATGTCGGCCGCATGGCGATCGGCCGCATTTCCAACGGGGTGGCGAAGACCGGCGCGCAAGTCTCGGTCCTGAAGCGCGACGGGAGCAGGTCCCCGGGTGTACTGACCGAGGTGCAGACCTTCGTCAACCTGCGGCGCGAGAAAACGAAGGAAGCCGCCGCGGGCGAGATCGTCGTCATCGTCGGGTGCCCCCAGGTCGACATCGGCGACACCATCGCCGGCGGCGAGAATCCCGTGGCCCTTCCGTTCCCGAAGATCGAGGAGCCCACGCTCTCGATGCACTTCATGGTGAACGACTCGCCTTTCAGCGGGAAAGAAGGGACCCTGGTCACCTCGCGAAATGTCGGCGACCGGCTCATGAAGGAGACGCTGGTTGATGTCGCTCTCAAGGTCGAGCAGGTCGGCCCCGACGAGTGGAAGGTTTCGGGCCGCGGCCTCCTTCACCTGGGCATTCTGCTGGAAAACATGCGCCGCGAAGGCTACGAGCTCCAGGTCTCCAAGCCCGAAATGATCACGAAGAAGGTCGGCGACATCCTCATGGAGCCGGTCGAAATCGCGATGGTCGACGTCCCCAACGAGTACTCCGGCCGGGTGATCGAGATCTTCGGATCCCGGAAGGGCTTCGTCGAGAAGATGGATCAGCGCCAGGATCGGACCCATTTCTCGTTCCGCATCCCGGCGCGCGGGCTGGTCGGCCTCCAGTCGCGGCTCCTGTCCGCCACGCGCGGCCAGGCGGTGCTGCACACGTCCTTCGAAGGCTATGAGGAATGGAAGGGCGACATCCCCGACCGCACGGCGGGAGTGCTGATCGCCATGGAAGCGGGGGAAGCCACCACGTATGCCCTCGACGGCCTCCAGTCGCGCGGAACCTTCTTCACCCCGGTCGCCACCAAGGTGTATGCCGGCATGATCGTCGGCGAGAACAACAAGGAGACGGACCTCGTCGTCAACATCGCGCGTAAGCGCAAGCTGACGAACATGCGCGCCGCCAGCGCCGACTGGACCCTCGTGCTCGCCCAGCCCCGGATCTTCTCGCTAGAGGAAGCCCTCGAATACATCAACGACGACGAGCTGGTCGAAATCACCCCCAAGTCGATCCGGATGCGGAAGAAGGTCCTCGACGAGCTGAAGCGCCGCCGCACGTCGTCCAAGGAGCTCGCCGAAGCCGACACGGAGTAGGCCCCGTCCGTCCGCCGAGCCTTCGCCTCCGCCCGCCCTCCGTCCCCTCCGCGCGCACCCCGCCGTGCGATCTATGTGACCTAAAATGGCACAGTAACCCCGTATCGTTAGGTGGAAGTTAGATACGAGGTGATATCCATGTTCAGCATCGACCAGGCTCCTCGGTACGTGGCCGAGACCTGCGCGGGTGCCGCGCGGCTCCAGGAGCAGACGACCCCCGGGCAGTACGCCGCGCTCGTCGAGCGCGCAACGCGGCTCCTCGAGGGGATGTTCCGCGTCGAGACGAACGTCGACCCGGAGCTCCGGATCCGCATCGCGCTTCGAGAGAAATTCGACCGTGACCGCGTCAAGCAGGCGGTGCTCCTCGTCGCGACCTGGCAGCTGATCCGCGGGCTGTCCAACGCGATGAACGTGCGCACGGCCCCGGCTGCCGCGGCGGCCCGGCCACTGGCGCTCCTGGCCAGGTGAGCGAAACCTTCCCGCAGGGGGCCGAATCCGGTAGGCTAGCTTCATGAAGCTCCGGATGTCCCTCGCGGCCGCGTCGATCGCCCTGGGCGGCTGCGTGTCCCAGACGTTTATCAACGACGTGAACTTCCTCACCCGGCACACCGAGGTCCTCGTCATCGCTCCGGACCGGACCAGCAGCGCCCAGATCGCCATTTGCCCCGAGCTGCAGGGCCGCGTCATCACGAGCACCGCCTCCGGTCCGGGCGGCCTCAGCTATGGCTGGATTAACCGCGACCTGATCGCCTCCGGCGAGAAGCGCAGGCACATCAACGCGTACGGCGGCGAGGACCGATTCTGGCTCGGCCCCGAGGGCGGCCAGTTCTCGTTCTTTTTCACCAAAGGCGATCCGCAGGACCTGAGCCACTGGCAGACGCCGGCCCCCGTCGATTCGGAGCCCTTCGACGTCGCCCGCCGGTCCGGCGACAGCGTGCTGCTCCGGAAGAAGATGCGCCTGCTGAACACGTCGGGCACGACCTTCGAGCTCGAGGTGCAGCGCGAGATCCGCGCCCTGGGCGGCAACGATCCCGGCAAAATGCTGGGCATCCAGCCCACGAGCTACGTCCGCTGGGTCGGCTACGAATCGCGAAACAAGATCACCAACACCGGCGACTCCGAATGGAAGCGGGACACCGGCCTCCTATCCGCCTGGATCCTGGGGATGTTCAATCCTTCGCCGGAGGCGACGATCGTGATCCCTTATAAGGAAGGCCCGGAGGAGAAGCTGGGCCCCGTGGTCAACGATGCCTACTTCGGGAAGGTGCCCGGCAACCGTCTCAAGGTGACACCCGGCGTCCTCTACTTCAGGGGCGACGGCCTCTTTCGCAGCAAGATCGGGCTCTCGCCTCGCCGCTCGCTGGGCGTCCTGGGCTGCTACGACGCGGAGAACGAGACCCTGACGGTGGTCCAGTTCCGCCAGCCCAAGGGGGCGACGGACTACGTCAACTCGATGTGGGAGATCCAGAAGGACCCTTATTCGGGAGACGCGGTCAACAGCTACAACGACGGCCCCGCTTCCCCGGGCGCCTCGCCGCTGGGACCCTTTTACGAGCTGGAGTCGTCCTCGCCCGCGCTCGCCTTGAAACCGGGCCTCGCCTACACCCACGTCCACACCACGTTCCACTTCCAGGGCCCGGTCGAGGAGCTGGACCAGATCGCGGTACGGGTGTTCGGCGTGGGCCTGGCTCAGATCACGACCGCCTTCCCCCCTTAGCGAGGCGGATGGCTCCAAAGGTCGGCGTTCACTCCCTCGCCGCCTTCCTTTCCGTCCTCCCCCCAGCTGACCAGATCGAAGGGCCCCCTGACCCCGGGAACGGCATAGTGGAACGGGCGGTCCCAGCCGTCGAGCGGAAGTTCCTCCAGGTAGCCGCGCTCCGGCCAGTTCCGGACGTCAATATAGGCAGGCCGACGGACCAGGTCCTCCAGGGACTCCGGATACCGGTTCTGCTCCCCTTTGAAGAGCTGGATCTCCGCCTTCAGCTTGGCGAGCGCGACCTTGGTAAGCCTGGCTTTGGCCTTGCCGGGCTGCTCTCCGATGCTGACGGTCACCACCGCCGCAATGACCCCGATGATCAGGACAACGACCATCATCTCGATGAGGGTGAAGCCGCGCGTCTTCAGGTTCTTCATAGACTTCCAACGTCCGGTCCGCGACGGAGTTGGGCCGGGAACGGACGCCCGGGCCGATAATCCAGCCGAAGCTGCGGGGGAGGAGCCCTGAGGGCTGGGACCCGCCATCGGGCTGCTCCCGACCCGGGAGCCTTCGGCCCCCTCCCCGGGGAGGACGGGACGCCGCTTTGCTGGCGAAGAAGGTAGACCGCCGTCAGCCGCGGCAGAGGATGTCGGGGCGCGTGCCCGCCATCGGCCAGTCCCGGGCCGCGGTCAGGACTTCCCCCGTGGAGAGGATCGTGTCTTCGGATTTGGTCCCGGTGATGGACGGATTCCAGCCCACGAGCTGGTTCGCCGCGACCTTGCGCGTCTCCTTGGGCGTCGCCTTGTAGTCTCGCCCTTCGTAGCCCAGCGGGCCGCCCTGGTGATGCTGCTTCCACTCTTCCCCGAAGCCGGTTTCGCGATAGGCCTGGAGGCCGATCAGGAGGATGTCGCACCAGCGCTGGCCCGGCGCGGTCGCGGCATGGAAGGCGGCATCGACCTTGCATACGGCGTCGTGCTTCCGCCGCAAGGCCGGCGGCAGCTTCTTTCCGAAATGGACGAGTCGGGTCGCCGCGACCATGAGCCCGTGGCGGCGGGGACAGACGGCGACCAGGACGGTTTTCTCGATCTTGCGCCCCGTCGGGATCGGATGGCGGTACTTGGCGATGCGGTCGTCGGCGGCGACGAGGAGGACGGGCGTCGACGCTCCCCACCCTCGAAAGAGACCGGAGAGCGCGCCGGCGATCTCCAGTTCCGTGTGGCCGGGCCTCAAGAAGCCTTTCAGGATCTGCTCCAGGGCGATCGACGCATAGAGGCCCAGATCGCGAGCCCGGGCAAGCTCGAGGTCCGTCAAGGACGCGCGCAGGTCGGCAAAAGGATCCTCCGGCACGTCGGTCGCCAGCCTTCCCCTGGGAGGCTTCTCGTCGCGCCACCAGTCGTGCGGCTGGATCACCCATTCCTCGCCGAACTCTTCGTCCGCGAGCCGGGGCTTCTCGATATTGCTGGTGAGGACGACCTTCCTGCGGGGAGTCCAGACGAGGCTGGCGACGCCCGTGGTGCTGGCGCCATCGACGTGGACGTCGGCGCCGTCGGTCAGCCAGGCGATGTTGGTCCGGCGCCTGAGCCAGACCCCGTCGACGCCCCGCTCGCGGCACCAGGCCGCGAGGCGCCGTTCCTTCTCGGTCACACGAGGCTCTTCGCGGCCGGATAGAGGCGCTTGAAGCGCGCGTAGTCCTTGTCGTAGGAGCGCCGAGGCCTGGTCACCGATGTTTCCTTCACGATCGCGTCGGTGGCCTGCTCGACCGTCTTGAAGGCGCCTGCGCCGACGCCGGCGAGGATGGCCGACCCGAAGGCCGCGCCCTCGTCGCTCGTGTTGACGGTGATGACCGGGATGCCCAGGACATCGGCGATGATCTGCCGCCACACCGGGCTCTTCATGCCGCCGCCGGTGACGCGCACCGAGGTGGCTTTCATGATCTCCTGGGCGTCGCGCAGCGCGAAGGCCGTTCCCTCCAGGACCGCGCGGACGAAGTGCGACTTATCGTGGTCGGGCGAGAGCCCGGCGAACATCCCGCGCACGCTCGTGTCGGCATAGGGAGTCCGCTCGCCGACCAGATAGGGGGCGAAGAGAAGGCCTCGGGAATCCTCGGCGATCGGGGCGTTCTCGACGCTTTCGCCCACCACCTTCAGGATCCAGTCGAAGGAGCGGGTGCCGGTCAGCATGCAGCCCAGCTGCAGGAACTTCTTTGGCACCGCGTGGGCGAAAGTGTGGACGCGCATCTGCGGATCGACGACCGGCTTGTCGTGGACGGCAAGGAGGACGTTCGACGTTCCCATGCTCGCGAGGGCCTGGCCCTTGCGAACGACCCCGAGCCCGACCGCGGCCGCGGCATTGTCGGCCGCGCCCCCGACCACCGGAATCCCCTTCCACATTCCCGCGATCTGGGCCGACTCGACGGGCGGGGGGAAGAGTCCGGGATCGATGCCGACCTTCTTCAGGACCTCGGTGGCCCAGCGCGCTTTGGAGAGATGCCAGGTGATCATGCCCGAGGCGTCGCTGATCTCATGCTTGAGTTCGCCGGTCAGTCGAGCCCGGACGTAGTCCTTGCAGAGGGCGACGTGGGTGCCCTTCAGCTGTTTGTTCTTCTTGCGCCAGAGGAGGTGGGGCAGCGTGAAGCCGGCGAAGGCCATGTTGCCGACGGTCTTCCGCAGCAGGGCTGCGCCGACTTTCCGGTTGATCTCGGCGCATTCGGCTTCGGAGCGGCCGTCGCACCAGAGGATCGCGCGTCCGATCGCCCTGCCATCGGCGCCGATGGAGACCTCCGAATGCATCATCCCGTCCATGCCGATCGCGTCGGCCGGGCCCAACTCCTCGAGGATGCCGGTGACGGCGGTGACCCAGTCCTCCGGCTCGTGCTCGGCGCGGGTGCCTTCGGCGTAAAGCGTGTAGCTGCGGCGGGCGGACTTGAGCACGGCCCCGTCCGGGAAGGACACCAGGACCCCCTTGCAACCCGACGTCCCGATGTCGAGGCCGATGGCTTTCATGGGCAACGGTCACCAGTTCTGCGGATGCAGAATGGAGAACCTCCTACCCCCGGACGCCCATGAGCAGGTCGAAGAGGAGCTGGTCGAGCTTCTCGTAGCCCGAGCCCTTCTCCGCCATCTTCTCCACGTCAAACTTCTCGCCGACGAGCTTCTTGTGCGCGTCCTTCGAATACTTCGACATGGCCTGGCTCTGGCCCTTGCTGATCAGACCCTGGATCTCCTTGTCCTTGGCGAAGAGCTTCGCCTTGTGGGCGAGGATTTTGTAGGTGCGCATGTTGCCCCTGGCGAACTCCCAGACTCCCTCCATGTCCTCGGTGCGGTACGCATGGGCGTCGAAGTGGCGCGGCCCCTCGTAGCCGGACTCTTCGAGCAGCTTGACGAGGAAGAAGGCGCCCTTATAGTCCTCGGACCCGAAGCGCAGGTCCTGGTCAAAGCGGCCGATCTTCTGGTTGTTCAGGTCGATGTGGAAGAGCTTGCCCGCCTCGATCGACTGCGACACCACGTGGTAGAAGTTCAGGCCCGCCATCGTCTCGTGGCCCACCTCGGGATTGACGCCCACCATCTCGGGATGCTCGAGGGTGGCGATGAAGCCCAGGACCGAGCCCGTCGTCGACAGGTAGATGTCCCCGCGGGGCTCATTGGGCTTGGCCTCGAGGGCGAACCGGACGTCATACTTCCGGTCCTTGCAATAGCTGGTCAGGTAGTTGAAGCACTCGCGGTTGCGCTTGATGGAGTCCATGGCGTTCTTGGCGACATCGGTCTCGGAGCCCTCGCGCCCGCCCCAGAAGACATAGATCTTGGCTCCGAAACGGCCCACCGACATGTCGATCGACGCGCAGGTCTTCTGCAGGGCGTAGCGGCGGACAGCGGGGTCGGGGTTGGTGAAGGCGCCATCCCGGAAGACCGGGTGGGAAAACAGGTTGGTCGTGCCCATGGCGACGACCATGTCGTTGTCCTTGAGCGCCTTCTCGAAATCCTTCATCCGCTGCTCGGCATCGGTCGACCCGTGCGGGATGAGGTCGTTGTCGTGCAGGCTCACTCCATAAGCACCGAGTTTGGCGAGGTTCTCGACAATGGCGGGGGCGGAGGTGTGGGGCCGGACGACGGGTCCGAAGGGGTCGGCGCCGCGGTTGCCCACGGTCCAAAGCCCGAAGGTGAACTTGTCCGATTTCTGGGGGGCAAAGGGATCAGCCATGACGGACCTCGCAGAATTGAAGGGTCAGAAAATCCACCGCAAGCCGGACGGAAAGTATAAGGGAATCTCCGCGGCGATGTAAAGAGATCGAGCGGGGCACCGGACTAGGGAAGGTGGACGGTCGAGCTCGAATGGGCATCGGCGCCAGCAAGGGGCCAGGACCCGGTTTTCTGCTGGGTGATCTCGGTGACGCAGCCCTTGCAGTAGGCGCGCTGGGCAATCATCACGGCGAAACCCTTCTTGAGGTGCGACGGGGGAATGGGCGTCCGGCAGAGGTTGCACGGCGTGGAATCCGCAGAACCCCCGAAGACGCTGAGCAGGCGCCGGATCCAGAACCCGAGACCCATATCCGCCTTTATTTTCCCTATTTGGCCCGAATTGGATAGCAAAATAAATGCAGCCCCCGGAGGAGGAAGCGGATCCCTTTGGGCGGAGGCGTCCCGGCGGACCTGGAAGGCCGGCCGGATCGGCGCTCCCTGCCCTCCGGCGTTCACGACTTGCTGGCGGAAATCGCGGGCTCGGGAACTCGTTCGCGGATTGCCAGGAGGAAGCAGACGACGGCGCCGACCCCGGCCAGGATGGTCATCCAGGATCCCGCCTCCCCCCACTGCGAGGGCATGCCCGCCATCCGGGAGCCTCCCCAGAGGGAGCCCAGCAAGACGCTCAAGATCCAGTATTTCGCGCGCTGGCGGTCCCGCACCGAGGATCCGTCGTCGCGGACGCGGATGGGAAGGATGATCGTGGAGATCCCCGACCACTCCAGCCGGCGCTGGATCGATTGGGCGGTCTGGTTATGGAGGAGCCAGTGGAACCACTTCTCCTTGTGGAAGACCAGCTTGCCCGAAAAGAACGTGGAGCGGGCAAACTCCTTGGCGACCGCGTGACAGAGGGTATCGCATTCCTCCACCGGATCGGTGCCGACGGACTTCCGGGTCGCCGCCGCCATCCCCATGCGGTTGGCCAGCGCGACGTAGCGGTCCAGGGCCTTCTGGGTTTCCTCCTGCAGCCGGTCGACCTCCTCGGTCCCCTTGAAGTTCCCGGAGTCGAGGACTCCGACGGAGACGAAGATCATCTGCGAGTAGTAGTTGGGAAACATGCGCCAGATGGTCATGACGGAATGCACGCCCAGGCCGTTGTATCCGCCGACCAGAAGCACGGCGGTACGGGCGTTGGGGTCGAGGTCCCTGGGGTTCTCGGCCAGGGCGTTCGCGGCGACCATATCCGCCGGAGCCAGCTTGTCCGCGGAGATGAGCGAGATCTTTTCCTGCACGCCGCGATAATAGTGACGGATGAGGAAACACAGGAGGATCAAGCCCAGGGTGATCACCGCGGTCTCTTTCCCTCCCGCCTCGTACTTCTCGATGATTTGTAGGGCCAGGATCGAACTGCACAGGACCAGGCCCGTGGCATGGATCGGGAGGTGCCGGATCCAGTCCTTATGCTGCCTGCGCTCCCGGATCCAGAATCGGCACATCCCCAGCTCGGTGAGGGAGAAGGTGACGAACACGTTGATGGAATACATGGTGACGAGCTGGTCGGTGTTGCCCCGGGTGAAGAATAGAGTGCCCAGAGCCGAGCCGCCGATGATGAAGATTCCGTAGTGCATGGTGAGGCGATCGGAGAGGGAGCTGAATCGGTGGGGCAGCCAGCCGTCGTGCGCCATGTTCGCCATGACCCGGGGACCGTCGAGGAAACCCGTCTGCGCGGCGATCACCAGGAGTGCCGCCTCGGCGATCAGGACGAGGATGACGAACCACTGGCCGAATCCCAGACCTTCGGCAAGCACCGCGTTGAGCGTCTTCCCATCCTGCGGCCTGACGCCCAGCAGGGTGTAAGCCAGGAGAATGCCCCCGGCCGTAATGGCCAGCGAGGTGGCCATGTAGATCATGGTGCGCTTCGCGGTGGGGACCTTCGGCTCGCGCATGACCTGAACGCCGTTGGAGACCGCCTCGATCCCGGTGTAGGTGCCGGCCCCCTGAGCATAGGCCCGGGCGAACACCTTGAAGAGCCCGAAGACGCCCAGGGTGGCCAGACCGCTGTGAAAGCTGTTCTTCGCCTCCGTCAAGACCTCCGACACCTGGCCGGCATGAGTGACAAAGGCTCCGATGAGAAGGGCGATATGGCTCAGCACGAAGAACAGAAAGATCGGCATGAGGATGTTGACGGACTCCTTCACCCCTCTCAGGTTCATGACGACCAGGACCACGATCGCGACCGCCTCGAAAGGAACCTTGAATGAATCGAGCGAGCGGGGGAGAAAGCTCCAGATCTGGTCCGCTCCCGATGCGATCGAGACGCTGATCGTCAACACGTAGTCCACCAGGAGCGCCGACCCTGAAACCACGCCGAACCGTGGTCCGAGGAGTTTCGTGGCGACCACGTAGCCTCCGCCACCCGATGGGAAGTGCTCGATGATCCGGCTATAGGCATAGGAGATGATGAAGACCGTGAGCGTCATCGAAAGGAACATCGCCAGTGCCAGCTCGGGATGCCCCTGGAGCGCCTTGAAGGCCTCCTCCGGACCGTAGGCGGACGAGCTGAGCCCGTCGGCCCCGAGACCCACCCATGCCATGAACGCGATGAGGGAAACCTTGTGGAATAGGTTGGGATCGTGGATATCTCGGGCATCCCCGATCAGCACTCGCTTGAGCCATGCCATCATGAGGTCTCCGCTTCGACGAATGTGTCGTTCCCACCCGAACCCCGGGACCGCCGGACTTAGCCCCGCCGCTGATCACCGCCGGGGACGGCCGGGAGGTCGCCTCCCGGTACCGGTCTCGAAGTGAATCGCCCTTGCCCCTGGTCAGGCTGACGGATCCGGGCTCAACCTCGGACTTGGAGGAACCATCCTACGCCATCGCTCTGCACGGCTCGGGCGAGGGAACCGGGTTAAAGCAATCTCTGTACCACACGTCGTCTTGCGGCATCGCTGCCAGGACCGACTCGCCACTCGGGCGGGGATTGCGTAATGCAAGATCAGCATTCCAGCGCCATTGCAGATTCCACGACCTGCGGAGGAGGTCCCGCCTCGAGAAGTCTGCTCTGAAAATGCTTCACGACTATGCACCTTGACACCTTGCCGAGGCTGGGCGCGCCCTGGAAGGTAGGTCGTGACGAAGGTCGCCACACTTGTAGAATATGATCAAGCTCTCGCCTGATTTAGATTCGACACCAGTAGAAGAGGAATCCGGGACGGTGTTCATTCCTGCGGCCAACGGTGTCGCCCTTCGACCCTTCTTGGCGAATCGATCCCGGCCGCTCCTCATGGGTAGGACTGACGCATGTCGCTCCTGTCGCTGATCCTGCCCCTCCTGGGAACTTTCACCTCGACCACGCTTCAGGCCCCTGCGCAGTCGCAGGAGCCCGTACCGCCTCCCAAGGAAGCCAAAGCGTCCATTCCGCCCAAGCCCCTGGACGTCGATCAAGGCGTGAGCTTCTATCCCATGCCCGCGATTTCTTCCGACAAGGATTCCGGCTACACCTATGGGCTTCTGGGAGCGCTCATGTTCACGAATGACCAGGGGATCCAGGATGGACTGTTTTCGGCGACTGTGACCTACCAGCATCTCGTGAAATGGGGCAGCGAGGTGGAATTTCGCCACTATCCCACGCTGACCGGTTTGGTGGATCTGGACGCCTATCTGGCCGAGCGCGTCGAAAGCTCGCTCCGCCTGTTCTACGAAGAGACCCGGCTCGCCGACCTTTGGCACGCCCGGTTCGAGTACTTCGATGAGCGCTCGTCGACGGATCGCTTTTTCGGCCGGGGGGACGGCAATCCCAGGTCGGCGGAAAGCGCCCGGACCTCCGACGAGTACCGGACGGAGGCCCGGTTCGGGCCCCGTCTCAACGATCAGTGGGACGTCGAAGGGACAGTCCGGTGGCGACACTACCGGGTCGGAGACAGCCTGATCACCGATCTTCCCCAGATGAAGGCGCTTTATCCCAACGAGCCCGGGATCGAAGGGGGAAGCGTGGTGGCCGGCGGGGTCCGGATCGTCGGGGAATCCCGCGATAGCGTCACCACGCCGACCTCCGGGACCAACATCACCCTCTACTTCGAATCGGCGTACGACTCCGCGCCCGGAAAATCTCATCCCTACTGGACCTGCGGAGCGTCGCAGACGACGCTCTGGCCGCTGGACCAGGAACGACAGTTCGTCACCGTGGTCAATACCGCGACCCAGTTTGCCATCGGAAGCTATATCCCGTTCTGGGAGCTGCCCGCCCTGGGCGGAGGGACAACGCTCCGGAGCTTCAACGGGGGCCGGTTCATCAACAAGGACATGATCCTGATCAATCTCGAGGAGCGCATCCGCGTCTACCAGACGAGTCTCTTCGGCGTCTCAGGGGAGGTGCAGGTGGCGCCGTTCTTTGATCTGGGAAAAGTGTTCGACTCCGCTGCGGACCTCGTCGGA
>DATGFI010000086.1:0-4612 GCA_035309205.1 Planctomycetota bacterium
ACTGGGTGAACTCCCGCAGGACCTTCTCGCGTTCGGCGCGGTCGGGCGGCGACGACTCGAGGCGGACGATCTCGGTGGCGATGCGCTCCTGCTGGGGTTTGTCGAGCTGGGCCATCAGGCGGGCGGCCGCTTCCTGGTCCAGGGAGACCATGAGCACGGCCGCGCGGCGGGCGCCGGCGGCCTCGGCCACGGCGCGGGGATCCTTGAGAAGGGACATGGGCTCGGTCTCCTACCTTCCGCTCATGAACGACTTGAGGCTGGCGGCGACGCTCTGCGGATTCCGGCCGACCATTTCCTGGACACTCTGCTTGAGGCGGCCCAGCTCGCTCGCGGCAGGCCCGGCCAGCTCCGCACCGGCCTCCTGGGTCTCGCTGAGCGCCGCGGTCAGCGATTGGAGTTCTTCGACGGTTTCGCGGGCCATCGCGGTCTGCACTACCCGCAGGAGAACAAAGAGCCCGGCCAGCGCGAGCCCGAACATCGCAATCTTGGACGCGTGCATGCTGAGCCACACCAAAGGCCCGTCGGAGGTGCCCTGAGCCGCGACGGCTTCCGGCCGCCTCGTGGGTATGAACTGAACGCTGACGTCTTCGCTCTTCGCTGGGGTTGCCGCGATCCGGACGAATTCCTTGAGCTTGGGAAGGATCTTCTCCGCCTCCGTCAGCTCCTTGCCTTCCGGGCCGACTTCAACCGGAATGAGAACGCCGACCGTGATTCTCTGAACCTCTCCCGCAGGAGTGGATTCCACCTTGCGCTTCTCGTCGAAGACCTTGGATTCTTTCGTGGTGGATTGAGACTCGGTAGGGGAAGTCGGGGTCTCGATCGGGGGCTCGACCTCTCCTTCACCCTTTCGGATCCGAGGGGCAGTCCCGCTCGCCCCTCCCTTCCGCTGAATGTTTTCCTCGGAATCCTTGGTCTGACCGCGGCCGTATGTTTTCTCCTCGGTCGTCGAGACTATATTCCTGGCCTGTACCCGCACGATTACGCTCGCCCCGGAAAATGCGAACGTATCCTTCAGCTGCTTCTGAATGTCCAGCTCGATGTCTTTTTCATAGCCGCGAAAGTCCTCCGGAACCTGGGCATCCAGCTTCGACGCGCGGTAGGCATTCCCCTTTGTATCCATTATGTGGACCTGGTCTTCCTCGACGCCGTTGACTGCGCGGGCAACCAACCCGGCAATTGCCCGAATGTTCGGCCGTTTCAACTCTGCTCCGTCTTTGAGCTCCACCTGAACTGAGGCGCTGGGCTTGGGACCAGCGAACCCCAGCTGAAAGTGAGTTGAACCGGGGTTGATGACAACGCTGGCATTTCTCACAGATTCGATACTGCGAATCATCCCTTCCAACCGCGCTTGGAGCGCGACCTGGAGTCGCTTCTCCTGCTGCCACCGGGTCGCGAAGATGTCAGACTGCTCGAGGAACTTCCAGACCGAATTGTTGGTCATGGTGCCTTCCCCGGCCAGCTCGAGGACCACCCGGTCTGCGTCCTCCTTGGGCACCATAATCTCGGCGCCCCGGACTTCGTACTTCTGATTGCGCTCCTGGAATTTGCGCAGGATACCCTGACGTACCGACGCATCGACTTCCGGCCCGGCCACGCGGACCATCGTCTGCACCGTGCTCGCGGATCCCCAGACCAGAAGGAGGACCATGGCGGCCGCGGAAACCGAGAGGATGACCCGCTGCGTGGCGTTGAGCGCGGTCCACATGCGCCCGATGCTTTCGAGGGCGCGCTTGATGGAGTCCATGACTAACCCCTCTTCCTCTCCTCTTTACTTCCCCCGTCGGCAAGTCCTTGTTCGGACCCGCCGCGCCCCCTGTCGCCTCTGCGGTGCGCGCCTAGATGCGCATCCGCTGGATTTCCTCGAACGCGTCGACCAGCTTGTTCCGGATCTGCAGCATCGCCTCGAACGCGATCTGCGCCTTCTTGAAGGCCACCATCACCTGGTCCTGCGTCGCCTGACCCTTGGTGAACTTCTCCAGCACCTGGTCGGCGTCTTTCTGGAGCTGGTTCACGCTCGACAGGGAGTCCTGCAGGATCTCCTTGAACGAGCGCTCGCCTTCCACGGCCGCCGTCTTGGGCGCCACACTGGGCGCGACGGGTCCCCTCAGGGGACCCAGTCCGCCCACGTTCTCAATCATTCGTCCCTGCTCTCAGGCCAAAATGCGCAGCGCGCTCTGGTGCATGGATTTGGCGACTTCCACCGCCGTCAGGTTCGCTTCATAGGCCCGCGACGCCGAGATCAGGTCCACCATTTCGACCATCGGGTCCACGTTCGGGTAATAGACCGTTCCCGCGGCCGTCGCATGCGGATGGCCGGGCTGCTGCTCTTCGCGAAAGGCCGACGCATCCTCCGTCACTACCAGTGAAGGAAGCCCGTTCGTGTCGCAGACGACCGCGGCGACCTGGCGCCGGTAGGGTATGTGCCGGATCTCCTGCCGGCCGTCCTCCGACGGCAGCGACTCCTCCCGCACGCTCGTGGTGTCCACGTTCGCGAGGTTGGCCGCGGCCAAGTCCATGCGCTGACGCTGGACCCGCATGCCGGCGGCGCTGATATCGATGGAGCTCAGATCCATGGTGCTTCCTAAGCGTTTACACGGCCGGACACGGCTTCCCGCAGCAGCGAGAACTGGTGGGCCAGGAGGGTCGCCGCGGTGCTGTGCAGGACGTTGTTCCGGAGCATCTTGGCCATCTCCACTTCTAGATCGACATTATTCCCCCCCGGCTTCAGGGTCCCCCGCTCGGCCGCCTCGCGGGCGTCGACCCGGTACGGCAGGTTCCGGCCTCCGAAGGCCTGATCCAGCGCCTGGCGGAAGTCGGATTCCGACAGATCCCGGGCCCGATACCCGAGAGTGTCGACGTTGGCGATGTTCGTCGCGATGAGCCGCTGGCGCTCGGACGAAAAGGTCAGCATGGCTTCCAAGGCCGGCAGCGAACCGCCGGCGAACAGTCGATCGAGCATTTTTCCCCCGATGTCGGAGTCCGACTTAGCTCTGCCTATTGCAAGGTGCGTGCCAGATTCTCCGTCGGACAGCGCCCATAACTCTTTGATATCGAACCAGATGCCCATGCCTCGACAGCCACGGTTTTGGGGTCGGAAAGAAATTCCACCGGGATGGCAATCCCTTCTTCATGCTCCCCTCCTCCGGTCAGTTCAGGCAACCCCCCATTTCTTGAGCTTGTCGCGGAGCGTCCGCGACGTGATGCCCAGGATCCGCGCCGTCTTCTCCCGGTTCCCTCCGTTGGCCTTCAGGTTCTCCTCGATGACCCGGCGCTCGACGTTTTCCAGCGGCACCCCGAGCGTCGACTGGGGTGTGGGCGCGCCTCCGTCCAGCCAGGGAGCGATCAAGTCGCCCGAGATGTCGTCGGCCGTCGCCAGGACCGCTGCCCGTTCGACGATGTTCGCGAGCTCCCGCACATTGCCCGGCCAGCTGTAGGCACAAAGCCGGCTCATCGCGCCGTTTGAAACCCGCTTCTTGTGTTTCTTCAGGAAGTGCTCGACCAGCATTGGAATCTCCTCGCGGCGCTCGCGCAAGGGCTTGAGTCGGACGGGGAGCACATTGAGGCGGTAGTAGAGATCCTGCCGGAAACGGCCCCTTTCCACTTCCGCCGGCAGGTCGCGATTCGTCGTCGCGATCACCCGGACGTCGACCCGCCGGGTCTGGCTGGACCCGACGCGGTCGAAAGAGCGTTCCTGCAGTACCCTCAGGAGCTTTGCCTGGAGAGACGGATCGATCTCGCTGACCTCGTCCAGCAGCAGAGTGCCGCCGTCGGCGAGCTCGAAGCGGCCCTTCCGCATCCGGTCGGCACCCGTGAACGCGCCCTTCTCGTGGCCGAAGAGCTCGCTTTCGAGGAGCCCGGCCGACAGCGCCGCGCAATTGACGCAGAGAAAGGGCGCTCCGCGACGCCTCGACAGATCATGCAGGGTCCTCGCCGCGACTTCCTTTCCGGTACCGCTTTCGCCGGAAATGAGTACCGTCGCATCGCTCTGGGACGCCCGGACCAGAAGATCGTGAACGTCCCGCGTCGCCGGGCTCCAGACCGCTCCGGGGGCTTCTGCGTCGCCGACCCGCACGCGCAGCACCTCGTTCTCCGCCAGGAGCTGGCGATGCTCCAACGCCCGAGCCACCAGCGCTTCGAGCTCCTCGAGCTTGTAAGGCTTGATGATGAAGTCGTAAGCCCCCTTCTTCATGGCGCCCACCGCGGTCTCGACCGTGCCGAACGCGGTGACGATGATGAAAGGCACGTCCGGCGCCAGCCGCTTGGATTCCTCCAGGACCGCGACTCCGTCCATTCCGGGCATGCGGAGGTCGCTGATGACGAGATCGAACGCGGACTGCGAGAAGGCTTCGAGGGCGGGCCGGCCCGAATCGAAGGCCTCGATCGCATGGCCCTTGCGGCGCAGCGCTTCGGATGCCGCGTCGCGGAGGATCGCCTCGTCATCGATGATCAGGATCCTGCTCACAGCGTGATCGAGAACGTCGCCCCGCCAGCGGGGCCGTTCTTCGCCTCGAGGGTTCCGCCATGGGCCTCGACGATCTTATGCGCGATCGCCAGTCCCAGACCCGTGCCTTTTGATTTGCTCGTCAGGAACGGGGTGAACAGTTTCTCCAGG
>DATGFI010000087.1:0-7753 GCA_035309205.1 Planctomycetota bacterium
AGGACATCGAGCGCGTGAAGCTCTACTACCGCCTGGAGGGCTGGCTCGACATCCAGCACGGGGAGAACGTCTTCCTGGAGGACCTGGAATTCAACGAGGAGATGACCCGCGTCACGATCAAGATCCACATCGAAGAGGGCGAGCGCTACAAGATCCGGAGCATCAAGTTCGACTTCGACGCCACGAGCCGCCGCATCTTCACCGAAGCGGAAATCTCCAGCTGGCTGCTGTCGAAGGCCGGAGACCCGTACACGGAGAACAATGCCAACAAGGACATCGCCAAGATCAAGGAGAAGTACGGCGAGCGGGCCTACATCCAAGCCGAGATCAACCACAATGAAATCGTGGATGAGAAGAAGCGCGAGCTCGACCTCGTCATTTCCATCCGCGAGAACGACAAGGTCTACGTCGGACGCCTCATCTTTGAAGGAAACTCGAAGACGCGGGAAGAAGTCCTCCGTCGCGAATTCACCCGCACGGGCTTCGTGCCCGGAGAGGAGTACAACCAGACGAACCTCAACCTCGCCCTGCAGCGCGTCAAGGACCGCCAGCTGATCGACGCCCAGACCGGCGGCCTGTCGATCCGGACGCAGGAGACCGACGACCCCCAGACCCGCGACGTCATCGTCGACGTGAAGGAGGGCCAGACCGGGACGGTGCGTTTCGCCGCCGGCTACAGCTCCAGCTTCGGCATCACCGGCCTCCTGGAATTCACGCAGCGGAACTTCGACATCGCGGACTTTCCCACAAGCTTCGACGACATGATCGGCGGAACCGGGTTCGCCGGCGGCGGCCAGTTCCTCCGCCTGCGCGTGGCCCCCGCCGCCCGACGCCAGAGCTACACCGCCGACTTCCGCGAGCCCTACATGTTCGGATACGAGTTCGGCATGGGCGTGAGGCTCTACGATGTCAACACCCTGTGGGAATCCTACGAAGAGCGCCGCCTGGGCGCATCACTCACCTTCGACAAGCGCTTCGATCCCTTCATCGCCCAGGTCTCGCTGGACGGGTACCAGATCGATATCCGGGGCATTTCGTTCGGCGCCCCGCTGGCGGTCCAGCAACTCCAGGGCACCCACAGCGTCTACACGGTCACCCCCGCGCTGATCCTGGACACCCGGGACAGCTTCATTCTGCCGACCTCGGGCGTACGCTTCAGCATCAGCGAGGCCTATGCTGGCCAGATCCTCCCCGGGGATTTCTCCTTCAACAAGTTCCTCCTCGAGACCGAAGCCCATCTCCCGCTCTACACCACTGAGAACAAGCTCAAGCACGTCATGAGCTTCCAATACACGCTGGGCTACGGCTCGGGCATGCGCCAGACGGAGGACATCCCGATCTTCGAGCGTTTCTATGCGGGCGGACGCGACCGGCCCCGCGGCTTCAATTTCCGCGGGATGGGCCCCCACGAGAACGGCGACCCCATCGGCGGCGACGCCTTGGTGCTGGCCACGGCCGAGTACTCGTATCCGATCTTCGTGGAGTTCCTCCGAGGGGCGTTCTTCTACGATCTGGCGAACCTGACGCCCGACTTCGAGGGCCTCCGCCACGAGAAATGGCGCAACGTCGTCGGATTCGGCGTGCGCTTCTTCATCCCGCAGCTGGGGAACATCCCCGTCAAGCTCGACTTCGGTTTCCCGCTCACCAAACAGAAACAGGACGATCGCCAGACGGTGACCTTTGATATCGGCACATTGGGATTTTAGACAGAATAGGAGAGAGATATGCTGAGACTTCCGGCGCTCCTCGGAGCCGCCCTCTTCCTTGCGGCCGCGTCGGGCTCCGCCGCCGCGCAGGACAAGGACAAGACCGGATTCAAGCTGGGCGTCGTCAACTTGCGCATCTGCTTTGACAAGGACAAGTACGAGCGCGTGAAGGAGATCGACGCCGACCTTCAGAAGCTGGCGGACGAATATGCGAAGAAGATCCAGGAGATCGAGAAGAAGATGGTCCAGCTGAAGGAGCAGATCGAAGGTCTGCCCGCGGAATCCAAGCTCCGCGCCGACAAGATCCTCCAGATGCGCCGGCTCGAGGCGGACCTCAAGTTCGAGAAGGAATACGGCAAGGCCCAGTACCTTGACTTTTACAGCGACCGCAAGATCGAGATCTACAACGAGATCCGCCGCGTCGTGGGCCTCATCGCCCAGGAGCAGAAGTTCGACCTCATCCTGCGCGTCGAGTCGCCCACCCTGAGCGACCAGCAGGATCCTGAGAACGTGACCCAGAGGATCAACAACCGCGTGGTACTGTACAACCACGAAAGCGTCGACATCACGACCCTCGTGGTCGAGCGCCTCAATGCCGAGTACAAAAAGCAGAAGGCCGCGGGAGACAAGAAGGACGGGAAGTAGCCGACTCTCGGGCGGAGGTCCCGGGCCTTTCCTCCGGGGGCTCTCCTGCCCTCCCTTCACCCCCCTCGCGGGGAGGGCCCGAGCGGGGGGAAGCGTCCCCGCAAGGGAATCGGCGGCCTTGGACTTCTGAATGACTATGGACGTGACGCTGGACGACTTGGCCCGACTGGTGGGCGGACGGGTGACGGGAGACGGCACCACCGTCATCCGGGCGGTGAACGGCATCCGGGAGGCCGGCCCGGGCGACATCACGTTCCTGGCGAATTCGAAGTACGCCCCGCTCCTGGCGACCACACGCGCTTCAGCGGTCATTCTTTCGGACGGGACACCTTCGCCCCTCCCCGCCCTCTCGGTGGGGAATCCCGACCTGGCCTTTGCCAAGGTCGCGGAGCATCTCAGCGGCGGCGCGTTCCGGCCGCCTGCCGGCATCCACCCGACGGCCGTGGTGGCCGCCAGCGCCACGATCGGCCGGAATGTTTCGATCGGCCCCGGCACCGTCGTCGAAGACCGGGCCTCGATCGGCGAAAACAGCGTTCTCTTCGCCCAGGTCTACGTCGGCCGGGAGACGACGATCGGCCCCGACGCGCTTCTCTACCCGCAGGTCGTCGTCCGCGAGAAGTGCCAGATTGGGGCTCGCGTCATCCTGCACAGCGGCACGGTCGTGGGCTCGGACGGCTTCGGTTACGCCACCGACCAGGGCGTCCACCACAAGATCCCGCAGGTGGGCATCGTCGTCATCGAGGACGACGTGGAGCTGGGCGCAAACGTCACCGTCGACCGAGCTCGCTTCGGCCGAACGGTGATCGGAAAAGGAAGCAAGATCGACAACCTCGTGCAGATCGGCCATAATGTCGTGCTTGGACAGGGTTGCCTCCTGGTGTCCCAGGCGGGGATCGCCGGCAGCACGAGGCTGGGAAATTACGTTGTCATGGCCGGCCAGGCCGGCCTGATCGGCCACCTGGACATCGGCGACGGGGCGATCATCACGGCCCAAAGCGGGCTGACCAAGGACGTGCCTCCGAAGGCCGTGATGTCGGGATCCCCGGCGTCGGAGCGCAGGACCCACTTGAAGGAACTGGCGGCGCTCAGTAAGCTTCCGGAAGCCCTGCAGGAGATCCGGAAGCTGCGTCAGGAGCTCGAAGAGCTTCGGAAGAAAACGAAGGCATGAAGAAAAATCAGAGGAGCATCCAGAAGCCGGCCGAGCTGGAGGGCATCGGGCTCTTCAGCGGCGCCGCGGGGAAGGTCCGCGTCCAGCCCGCCCCCGCGGGCGCGGGGGTCACCTTCATCCGCACCGATCTCCCAAACCGCCCGCGGCTCCCCGTCACCCCAGACACGGTCAGCAGCAAGTTTCGCCGCAGCGCGGTCCTGGGTGAAAACGTCGAGATCGAGACCATCGAGCACCTGATGTCAGCCCTGGGGGGGCTGGAAATCGACAATCTCGAGGTCGAGGTCAACGCGTCGGAGCTGCCAAACATGGACGGCTCCAGCCGTCCCTGGGTCGATCTGCTTCGAGGCGCCGGGATCGTCGACCTTCCCGACCCGAGGAAGATCCACGTCGTCCGCGAGCCCATCGCGATCAGCGACAACGAAGCCTCGATCGTGGCGCTGCCGGGCGATGGGGGCCTCACGGTCTCCTACACCCTCAACTATCCCAACACGGCCATCGGCCAGCAGCACTACACCCTCGAGATGAGCGACGAAAGCTACACGAAGCTGATCTCGCCCGCCAGGACCTTCTGCCTCCAGAGCGAGGCCGAGGCTTTCATTCAGCAGGGCCTGGGCAAGGGAGCGACCTACCAGTCGACCGTCGTGTGGGGTCCCAACGGGCCCATCGAGAACACCCTTCGCTTCCCCGACGAACCGGTCCGACACAAGATCCTCGACCTGATGGGCGACCTGGCCACGCTCGGCGCCGGCCTCCGCGCCCACGTCGTCGCGCTCAAGTCCGGCCACAACACGAACATGAGGCTGGTGAAGAAGATCGCCGCCTCGTTCAGTGAGGCAGGCCAGGTTCAGGCCAAGCCCGGGGGCACCCTGCTCGATGTCCGCGAAATCGCGAAGATCCTGCCCCACCGCTTTCCGTTCCTGCTCGTCGACAAAGTCATCGAGCTCGACGGGTACCGCCGCGCCGTGGGCATCAAGAACGTCAGCTACAACGAGCCGTTCTTCCAGGGGCATTTCCCCGAGCAGCCCATCATGCCCGGCGTGCTTCAAATCGAGGCGATGGCCCAGCTCGCGGGGGTCCTGCTCATGCGCAAGAGCGAGAACCAGGCGAAGGTCGCCGTCCTCCTCTCTCTCGACGGCGTCAAACTGCGCAAGAGCGTCGTGCCGGGCGACCAGCTGCGCCTGGAAGTGGAGACAATCCGAGTGAAGCAACGGACCGGCGAGGTGTTCGCCCGGGCCACCGTGGATGGGCAGCTGGTGGCGGAGGCGAACATGAAGTTCATGTTGATGGACGGGCAATAACTGTGAGGCACTTCCGCCTTCCCAGGACCCGACAGGAACTCTCCCCCTGCCCCCCGGGGGGGGAATGCCCGGCCTAGATGGCTATTCATCCGTCCGCCGTAATTGAACCGGGCGCCCGGATCCACGCCTCCGCGGAAATCGGCCCCTTCTGCGTGGTCGGCCCCAAGGTCTCCATCGGGCCCGGCACGAAGCTGATCCAGAGCGTCACCGTCGTCGGGCGTACTTCGCTCGGCGCCCGCAACGTCGTCCACCCCTTCTGCGTCATCGGCGGCGATCCGCAGGACCTCAAATTCAAAGGAGAGGACTCGACCACCTCCATCGGCGACGAGAACGTGATCCGCGAGGGCGTCACGATCAACAAGGGCACCCTCGCCGGGGGCGGGCAGACCGTCATTGGCAACCGCAACATGCTGATGGCCCTCGCCCACGTCGCCCACGACTGCCTGATCGAGGACAACTGCATTCTCGCCAATGCCTGCCTGCTCGCCGGCCACGTCCGCGTCGAGTCTTTCGCGATCCTCAGCGGCTGGGTCGTCGTCCACCATTTCGCGACGGTGGGGCAGAATGCGTTCATCGGCGGCGCAAGCCGCGTGAACCAGGACGCCCCGCCCTATATGATCCTTCAAGGCATGTCCGGCGAAGTCCGGGGCGTCAACTCCATCGGGCTCAAACGCCGAGGGATCAAGCCGGAGGCCATCAACTGCCTCAAGGAGGCCTACCGGATCATCTGGCGCTCGGCCCTGCCCAAGCCCGAGGCCCTCGCGGAGGTCGAGAAGATCGGCGGCTCCTACCCCGAGGTCCGGACCCTGATCGAATTCCTCCGCGCCTCCGACCAGGGCCATATGGGACGCCGACGGGAGCACCGGCGTCCCGCCCCCGCCCCGTCGACCCCGCCCCCCGAGCCGGAGGACGACATCGAATGAAGGCGCATGCCACGGCCCTCGTCGACCCGGCGGCAGACATCGCGGACGACGTCGAGATCGGACCCTTCTGCGTTATCGGCGCGGGAGTGCGGATCCTTTCGGGGTGCAGGCTCGGGCCCCGGGTCTGGGTCGCGGGACCCGCAGCAATCGGCCGCGACAACCTCCTCCACGCCAACGTCTCCATGGACCGATCCGCCGAGCTCGGAGACGGAAACGTCCTGCGGGAATCCACCCACGTCGCTTCAGGGGCGAAGATCGGCTCCCGGAACCGCCTGGGCACCTGGGTCACGATCGGCGCTTCCGCGACGGTCGCCGACGACACGCACCTGGGCGGCTTCGTCGTCGTCGCCGACAACTGCAGGATCGAATCTCGCACGAGGATCGAGGGACAGACCGTCCTGGAGCCGGGCATGAAGGTCGGCGCCGGAGCGCGCATCCGCAGCCAAGTGCCGGTGATCGGCGATGTCGATCCGTCCGCCCTTCTCGACGGCAACCCGGCCGAGGCCCAGGCCGGAGGCGCGGCGTGAACAGACCCCGCGTCGGCGTCATCGGCGTGGGCCATCTGGGCAGGCAGCACGCCCGCATCTACCACCAGCTGGGCGCCCTGGCTGCCGTCGCCGACTCCGACGCGACGCGTGCCGCCGAGATCGCGGGGCCCTTCTCGGTACCCCACTACTCCGACTATCGCGAGCTCATCGGCAAGGTCGACGCGGTCAGCGTCGCCGTCCCCACCGCCGGGCACCACGAGGTCGCCAAGGTCTTCCTCGAGCGCGGCATCCCCGCTCTCGTGGAGAAGCCGCTGACGAAGACCATCGAGCAGGGCGAGGAACTCTGCCGCATCGCCCGGGAGAAGAAGGTCGTACTCCAGGTCGGCCACGTGGAGCGCTTCAATCCCGCGGTCACCGCGGTCCTGGACGTCATCCGAAAACCGCGCTTCATCGAGGTCCACCGCCTCTCGCCGTTCCGGTTCCGGTCGAGCGACATCGACGTCGTCCTGGACCTCATGATCCACGACCTGGACATCGTGCTTCACCTGACCGGGAGCCCGCTCGTGCGCGTCGACGCCGTCGGCATGAGCCTCCTGTTCGGAAAGGAAGACATGGCCAACGCCCGGCTGGAATTCGAGGACGGCTGCGTGGCGAACCTGACGGCCAGCCGCATCTCCGAGAAATCCATGCGCAAGACGCGAATCTTCTCGGAAGACTGCTATGTCACCGTCGACACCCTGGCCAAGGAGGCCTGGATCTACCGGACGACGCCCCAGCTGGGCGAGGCGCTCTTACGGCTTCCCAAGGACCGGGACCTCAACCTCGCCGACCTGGCGACGATTCCCAAAGAGTTCTATTCGATCCAGGAAGTGAAGCTCGCCGAGGAGGAGCCGCTGCTGCGCGAGCTGGCAAGCTTTCTCGAGGCCGTGGAGCAGAGGCGCGAGGCGGTCGTCCCCGGCGAGCACGGCGTCCGCGCGATGAAGGCCGCCGAGACGATCCTGACCGAGATGCGTGCGCACCGCTGGAAATGACCACGATCTTTTTCGTCGCAACGGAAACGTCAGGCGACATCCACGGGGCGCACCTTGCACGCCAGCTCCGGGCGATCGACCCCTCCATCCGCATGGTCGGGGCGGGCGGCTCCCACATGCGCGAGGCCGGGGTCGAGATCCTGATCGATCCGACCGAGCACGCCACGGTCGGCGTCGTCGAGGTCGTCCGCCATATCGGCCGATACGCCCAAATCTTCAGGCTCCTTCAGAGCTCGCTGAAGAAGTGGGAGCCCGACGCGGTGGTTTGCATCGATTCACCGGACTTCAACCTGCGCTTCGCCGGCCGCGTGAAGGACCACGGCATCCCGGTGATCTACTACATCAGCCCGCAGATCTGGGCCTGGCGCAAGGGCCGCATCAAGACCATCCGCAAGGTCGTGACCAAGATGCTCGTCATCCTCGACTTCGAGGAGAAGATCTACCGCGACGCCGGCGTTGACGTCGCGTTCGTCGGCCATCCGCTCCTGGACGCC